>DAIOWK010000023.1:0-19986 GCA_036758525.1 Myxococcota bacterium | reverse complement strand
CTTGCCCGGATGGATCCCGCCCTGGATGCATACCTCCGTCGCGCCGCGGGCGATCGCGTCTTTGGCCTTGTCCAGGATCTCGTCGAGGGACCGATCGTAGGCATCGGCGTCGTCCTTGTGGCGGGAGAAGCCGCAAAACGAGCAGCCCACGTAGCAGATATTGGTGAAATTGATGTTGCGATTCACGACGTAGGAGACGTCGTCCCCCACGTCGGCTTGGCGCGCCAGATCCGCGGCGCGCATCAACGCGTGAAGATCGGCACCCTGTGCGCACAAGAGCCGGGTCCCCTCTTCGGGCGTGAGCTCGCGGCCGTCGAGAGCGGCCTCGAGAATGCGAGCTACCTCCGGCCGGACGTCGGCGAGCAGTCGGGACAACATTAGGCGGCCTCCTGGCCCGCGCGCGGAGTCATCCCGCGATCGCGGAGACGGGCGAAGCCCTCGGCGTCGGCGAAGCGCGCGAGCGCCTCTTGCACCTTCGGGTCAAACAGATCCTGGCGCTCGAGCACGTACTCCGGGTACACGGGAAGACGTTCACGCAAGCGACCACGCGCGGCCTCAGTCCGCTGGCGCAGCTCGACGAGTGTCGGCCACGGCGCCTCGGGATTGATGAAGTCGACGGTGACCGGCGAGACGCCGCCCCAATCGTTCGCTCCCGCCGAAAGCACCCGCTCGAGCGCTTGAGGCGCGAGGTTCGGCGGCGCTTGCACGTTCATCTTCCGCCCGAGCACGAGTCTTGCCATCGCCACCCAGCCCGCGACTTCGTCGTCGCTGAGCGAGGGAGCCGCCCGCATCCGGGTTCCCGGTTTCGGGTGGAAGGGCTGGATGATGGCCTCCTGGATGTGGCCATACTTCTCGTCGAGGCCCCGGATAGCGAACAGCGTATCGATGCGCTCCCCAACGTTCTCGCCGATGCCGAGCAGGATTCCGGTGGTGAAGGCGATGCCGAGCTCGCCCGCTTCTTCGTGCATGCGCAGTCGGACAGCGGGATCCTTGTCGGGCGCCCAGAAGTGAGCCATCCCGCGCTCCCGCAGACGGGGGCTTGTGTTCTCGAGCATGAGTCCCATCGATGCGTTCCAGGGACGAAGTCGCGCCATTTCCTCTTGCGACAGGACGCCCGCGTTCGTGTGGGGGAGCATTCCCCCCTCAAACGCGGTCCGACACGCCTCGACCAGGTACTCCGCGGTCGTCCCGAAGCCCCGCGCGTGCAACCACTCGCGATAGGAGCGGTAGGCCACCTCGGGCTTGTCTCCAAGACAGAAGAGTGCCTCCGTGCAACCCGTCGCCACGCCACCGCGCACCACGTCCGCGACTTCATCGAGTCCGTAGGTCTTCGCTTCAGGGGAGTCGGGCTGCTTGGCGAAGGTGCAGTAGCCGCAGCGGTCTCGACACAGGTTCGTGAGAGGGATGAAGACGTTCCGCGAGACGGTGACGATCTCGCCCTTGTGCCGGAGCTTGCTCTCGCGCGCAGCCTCGCAGGCGGTCTCGCGAATGCGGGGGTCGGAAAGATGTTGCGCGAGCCGCAGCGCCGGGGCTCGCTCCATGCGACCCGAGTCGACCGCCTCGCGGACGAGGCACTCGGCCTCCGCCAGATCGAGGACGACGTCGGACTCGGGCAGCGCCACGTGCATTACACCTCAGCTCGTCGCAGCATACTAGCGAGCTTGGCCGTCCTTTAGCTACGCGGCTTGGCGGAGGATGGCGTGCTCACGAGACCACGCCCTCGAGGCCAATCTCCGCCCGCAGCTCCGCCGGGTCTGTGCGCTGGAGAAACTCTCCGACGGGCTCGCCCGGGCGCGCGTGGGCGCGGATCGCGGCAAAAATTCCCAGCAGGGCGGGCACCATCTTATCTCCAGGAATACGCTCGTAGAGAACCTTTGCGAGCCGGCTGCCCTCGCGCGCCCCACCCACGAGGATTACGTGGTCATTCTTCCCGTAGCCGTAGATTCCGATCTCCGCGGTCACGGGCCGTGCGCAGTTGTTCGGACAACCCGTCATGCGGATGACCGCGTCGACGTCGCCGTAGCCTGCGCCTTCGATGGCGTCGATGTAGTGGGGCAAGATGTTCTCCGCCTCCGTCATCGCGAGTCCGCAGGTGGGTTTGGCTGGACAGGCCATGGCGTTACGACGTACGAGGGAGATGGCTTCCGGTCGCGGCACGCCGTGGGCGTCGAGGATGCTCTCGAGCGCGGCCCGGTCCTTGACGTTGCTCAAGAGGACGTCCTGTTGGGCGGTAAGCCGTACGCCGAGCCCGAGCTCGCAGACTGCGGCGCGCACTGCTTGGCGCAGCGGCGGATGCATGCGCCCGTTTTCCACCGAGATTCCGTAATAGCCCCGTCCATCACGCTGGGCGTGCCAGCCGAGATGAAGGTCCATCTTCGGCAGTGACTGCGGTGCTGCATCCTCGAGGGCGAGTCCGAAGCGAACCCGCAGCTCCTCCTTCACAACCTCGAGCCCGAGACGTCGGATGGTGTACTTCCAGCGCGCCATGCGCCGGTCCTTCCGCTCCCCATGCTCCTTTTGCAAGATGGCGATGGCTCGCGTCGCTTCGACCACCTGGGCCCGGGGAACGCGGCCGAGATACAGCCCGAGGAGCGCCGCGGTGGTCGGGTTGTTGTGGGTGAGGCCAAGGCCACCGCCGGAATAGAAATCAAACCGGCTTCCGTCGCTGCGACCGTTGCTCACAATCGGAACGAAGCCGACGTCCTGGGTCAGCACGTCGATCGAATTGTCTTCGGGGTGTGCGATACCGACCTTGAACTTCCGCGGCAGGTACTGGCTCCCGTAGACCGGTTCATCGAAGTTGATCGGTGCCACCGTCTGCCCGTACTCGTCAGTGAGCCAGATCTGGAAATAGGACGAGCTGCGGGGGGCCAGCTCCTGCGCAATCGCATGGCCGAGCTCGGCGCCGCGCACATCGTGGTGCGGCTCAAGGCCATCGATGGGCGAGGTCATGACGTTGCGGTTCACATCGCCGCATGCGGAGAGCGTTCCGTCGCGCCGATAGTGACGCGAGAGGTGCCGGATGAGTTTCGCGAGCTTGGGACCGTAGACGTGGTGGTACTGCAAGCCTTGGCGTGAGGTCACGCGCAGCGTGCCATCCGCGAAAAGGTCTGCGGCGTCGTCCAGCGCCACCCACTGCGCAGGAGTCAGCTCTCCGCCAGCCGGATTCTTGATCCGACACATGAAAAAGTAGTCATCGGTCTTGCTGCCGCGCGCCCCGCGAGCCTGTTGCTTGTAGATGCCGAAGAACTTCGAGAGCTCCTTGGCCTCCCCCGAGATGGTCGGTCGCTCGCCGCTCGTGAGAAGCCGAATCTCGTCTTGGAAGGGGTGGACGTTGCCCTTGCCGTCCGAGACGAAGAAAAGCCCCTTGCTCTCGGCCTTGATCCGCTCGTTCTTCGACATCCGGGAGAGATCAGCGTTCGCGAGGCTCGTGGCCTCGCCGGCAGGTCCCGTGTGCTGGGGGGCCATGGGGTCCTCGTGCTGGGCGCGGTACGGAAGCGGCAGGAGCCCGCCCCGCAATAACAGACTAGCGGCTCGGGAATTCGATCTCCAATTCTTGTCACGGTCGTGCGGGAATTGCCTGCCACAGAACCCGGGAGCCCGGCCCCGCGGCAACGGGCGAGGGCAGGGCAGGACCTCGTCCCACGGCGTCTTGGCCGCGCACCCGCTGCAAGCGCTGTCTGCTGCGTCAGCTGGGCTCGCCGGTGAGCGCCTCTTCCACTTCGGCCAGCTCCGCCATCACGGCTCGGTCGACCTCGCGGTAGCGCCGAATGGCATCGTCCACCCGGGCCGCTCCGCCGTCCCCTGCGGCGAGCTCCCGGGCTTTGCGGCGAATCCAATCGACATGCCAGACCTCGTCCTTGGTGACCGCACGCAGCACAGCTAGGGTTCGAGCCGGCACGCCAGCGCGCCGCATGTGTTGGCGGTAGCGCCGCAGGGAGCGCTGCTCCACCACCACCGTGAGCGCGAGCAGGTCGATGATGTCACGTGGAACTCCAACGCGCTTGCCGATCCGCACCTGGTAGCCGTCATCGATGGGCAGCGGCGCACCGCCGATCTCCTGGATGCGCTCGGTCCAAAGCCATGCGTGCCGCGTCTCGTCCGCGAGATGTTGCGTCAAGTTGATCTGGGCTTCTGCGTCGCCGATCAGTCGCAGCAAGCGGTAGAGCAGATTTGAACCCCGCAGCTCCGCGTCGCGGTAGTAGGAGTAGACGATGATCTCTCGACGCGTCAGGTCGGGGTCGAGGAGCTCAAAGGGTTCCTTTCCGCTCATGAAGCGTCCTTTTGGCTTCGCGTGATCCGCACGCCCGCGTGGTCAAGCACGCCGGCAATCGGCTTTGGTTTTCGAACCGTGACCGTCACAGCCTCCGCGTCGAACTTCGAGAGGATGGCTTGCGCGATGCGTTCCCCCAGCGCCTCTACCAACTTGTGCTCCTGGTTGGCCGCCACGTCTTCAACCACTTCGTAGATCCGCTTGTAGTGGATGGTCTGGCCGATGCGATCGCTGCGCCCCGCCGCACGCAGATCCCGCACAACGGCAATGTCGAGCAGAACCGGGCGGCGCATCCGCCGCTCGGCCGCAGTGACCCCGAGTGCCGCGGGTACCTGGATACCTTCGAGCAGAATCAAGTCCGCCATTGCGTGTCCCCGCCGACTGCGAGCCTACACCAGCTTTACACCGACTCGCATACCCCAGCGGACGTCTTGACGACGTCCGGGAATCGCCGACTCTCGCCTGCATGGACGGAACTCTTGGCTCGATCCGCGCGCGCGAGGCAGCCCACTTCTTGCCGGTGGTAAAGCGCCTGCCCGTGGCCCTGGTGGAGGGCCGCGGGTCCCGGGTGCGCGACGTGGCGGGTCGGGAGTACGTCGACCTCATGGCAGGCTGGGGCGTGACCTGCCTCGGGCACTGCCATCCCGCACTCGTCGAGGCGATTCGCGAGCAGGCGGGTCGTCTCATGCAGACCACCAACGTCTGCTACACCCTCCCGCAGCTCGACTTGATCGAACGGCTCGCGGAGGTGCTGCCCCGGACCCTCAGCAAGAGCTTCATCGTGAACTCGGGCACGGAGGCCGTCGAAGGCGCGCTGAAACTCGCCCACCGCGCCACGGGCAGGACCAAGTACGTCTCGACCCACAACTCGTTCCACGGCCGCACCCTCGGCGCCCTGCGCGTGATCGGCCAAGCCAAACACCACGACCCCTATCGCGCCTTGCTCCCCGAACGCACCCTGGTCCCCTTTGCTGACCTGGAGGCCGCTCGGGCTGCGGTGTCGGGTGCCGGCGGGATGGACGGCCCGGCGGCGGCCTTCATCGTCGAGCCCATCCAGGGAGAAGGTGGGGTCAACCTCCCGCCGGATGGCTATCTGACGGGTCTGCGCGAGATCTGCGACGCCGCGGGCGCACTGCTCATCTTCGACGAGGTGCAAACCGGGATCGGCCGAACCGGGCGCATGCTCGCGTGCCAGCACGAAGGCGTGGTGCCCGACGTGCTCGCCCTGGGCAAGGGGCTCGGAGGGGGCTTCCCGGTCGCCGCCTTCGTCACTTCGGATCGTGTCGCCGCGACGATTGCGCTCGGTGATCACGGAGGCACCTTCGTCGGAAACCCCCTCGCCTGCGCCGCGGCAAACACAGTGCTCAAGGTGGTGGTGGACGAAAAGCTGCCGGAGCGAAGTGCCGAGCTTGGCGCTCGCGTATTGGCGAAGCTCCGTGCCTTCGCGCAGGAGCGGCCAGCGCTGGTTGAAGAGGCGCGGGGCCGAGGGTTGCTCCTGGGCCTCGCCCTTCGCGACCCTGCGCGGGCTGCCACGCTCGCTGAGCGCGCGCTTGAGCGGGGCGTGCTCGTAAACGTCACCGCGGGTCGCGTGCTGCGGCTGTTTCCGGCGCTCAACATTCCCGAGGACGAGCTGTGGCCTGCCCTGGATACCACGCTGAGTGTGGTAGAGGGCTGAGCAGACCTCCCGCAGCAGGGGAAGCCGAGCGCGAGAAGCCAAAAAAAGGAGCCACCGTGCAAAGGCGACGTCTTGGCAGTCTCGAGGTCTCCGCGTTAGGCCTCGGCTGTATGGGGATGAGCGAGTTCTACGGCCCGACCGACGAGGCGGAGTCCATCGCCACCGTCCACCGCGCCCTCGAGCTCGGGATCACCCTGCTCGACACCGCGGACATGTACGGCCCCTTCGTGAACGAGGAGCTTGTCGGAAAAGCGATCCGGGGCCAGCGCGACCGCGTGGTGCTGGCCACGAAGTGCGGCATTGTGCGCGACACGGAAAGGCGGACCGTGCGCGGGCTGAACGGGCGCCCCGACTACATCCTGAAGTCGTGCGACGCGAGCCTGCGCCGCCTCGGTGTGGATCACGTGGATCTGTACCAGCTCCACCGCATGGACCCGAATGTACCGATCGAAGAGAGCGTCGGGGCCATGGCGCAGCTCGTGAAAGCCGGTAAAACGCGCGCCATCGGCCTATCCGAAGTCGGTCCGAATACGCTGCGGCGCGCGGCGAAGGTGCACCCGATCGCTTCGCTGCAGTCTGAGTACTCGCTGCTCACGCGCGACGTCGAGACCGAGGTGCTGCCCACCTGCCGCGAGCTCGGCGTAGGCTTCCTGGCCTACAGCCCGCTCGGCCGAGGACTGCTCTCGGGCCGTTTCCGGTCGCGCGGCGACTTCGGGCCCGATGACTATCGGCAGTTCAGTCCGCGCTTCGCAGAGGGTGCGTTCGAGAAAAACCTCGAGCTGACACTGCGCGCGGCGGAGCTGGCGAAGGCGAAGGGTTGCACCCCCGCCCAGCTCGCCCTCGCCTGGCTCTTGGCCCGAGGACCTCAAATCGTGCCGATCCCCGGCACGAAGAGTCGCTCTCGGCTCGAGGAGAATGCGGGCGCCGCCGACATCGCGCTCAGCGCGAGCGACCTGCGCAAGCTCGATGAGCTGATCCCGCCCGGCGCCGCCGCAGGCGATCGCTACGCGACAACGATGATGCCGCGCTGGGAGTAGCTCGCTAGGTCGGCTTCGCGGCCGCCCGCGCTACGCGGAGGCGGCCTCGCCTTCCAGCAGTGCGATCAACGCGGGGCGCATCGCCGAGGCTGGCAGGATGCGCTCGAGGGAGCCCACCTCGTGCGCGCGTTCCACGGTGTGGATTGCGTCGAACTCTGCCGCGATCTCGGCCTGCTTCTCGAAGCGAATCTCCTCGAATCGCCGCTCGTAGGCCGCGCGCGCTTCGGCGCTCGGGTGCGGTCCGAGCGCCCGTCGCAGCTCCCGGATGCGTGGGTCGGCCGCGGCTCGCGCACTGACCTCGCGTCCGAAGACCACCGCGGCCGCCGGTCCGCCGCCAATGACCGACGCAAACGAACCTCCGAGGGCGAGCGCGCGCACCTGCTCGTTCAACGACCGCGAGAACACGACGTAGGCTCCGCCGTGATAACGCGACACCACAAGAAAGAACAGCGGACCCTGAAAGTTCACCACGGCACGCGCAATCTCGGCCCCATACTCGAGCTGGAGCTTTCGCATTGACTCCGGCGAGCCATCGAAGCCCGAGAGGTTTGCAAGGATCACCACCGGTCGGTTGGCGCTCGCCGCATTGAGCGCTCGTGCCACCTTTTTCGAGGACAGCGGGAAAAGCGTCCCGGCGTTCCAGGCCGCGGGCCCGTCTGCTGGCCGGTAGCCCTGACGAGCGAGGGTACGGCTCTCAATTCCGATGAGGCATACCGGGAAGCCGCCCAGCTGCGCATCCCACACGATCGCGGTCTCTGCACCGGCCATGGCACGCCAGCGCTCGAGGCGTCCCCCGTCGCTGTCGATGAGCGCCCCCATCACGTTGCGCATCGCGAACGGTCGCTTGCGATCGGGATTCGTGCGGGCGTCGAAAATTTCTCCCACCGTCTGGAAATCGTCTTCGCCGTCGCTCTCGCAGCGCGCTTCGCACACATCCCTCTCCGCGAGATCCCGCGTGGCCCGCCTGCGCACTCCATCTTCGCCCGGCACGACGTAGGTGTAGCGGTAATGCTGGTAGAGGATCGCGTAGGCCTCTGCCAAATCGCGTGCGTAGTACTGCGCCTCGCCATTGGCCCCCATGACCCGCTCGTAGCCACCGATCGCGATCTCATCTTCCGCTGCCACGGCCCCCGAGGCCTCGAGCGCTGCGCGCCCCGTCAGCACCATCGATGCGTTCGGCGTCATGATGAGCACGCCGCGCGTCCCCATGCCCATCGTGGCGAGCGCGTTCCAATAGCTCTGCGCACCGACGTTCACGCCGTGCACGATGAGATGGATCACTCCCCCTGCCTGGGTAAACGTCACAATTCGGCGGGCCACGCGAGCCGTGGCATCGAGGTTCTCCGTTCCGCTGTCCATGGCGATGCGCGCCCCGCTCGAGACCGGCACCCACTCGACAGGGATGCCGCGTTGCTCGGCGAGGTCGATGGCCGCGACGATCCGATCGCATTCCGCGGCCGCCAGAGAGCCCATCCCGAGCGTCGGGTCCGAGAGAATGAGCACGCGGTCCACACCCTCGGAGATGCCATCGAGGGGCGTGGAGAGAATCCCGAAAACAATCGCGCTGGAGTTGTCACCGTGGGGCCGCCCGGCAACGGAGATCGCGCGTGGGGGAGAGTGCTCCGCTTGGATGTCGTACTCCTCGAAGAGGCCTGCGGGCAGCTGGTCGTGCGGCGTGGTCAGCATGCGCACGATCTCGTAGGGGTAGACGAGACGACGACGACGCGCCTCGACCACGCGCCGCTCGTATTCACTCGCGGGTCGGAGCGGATCCCGGTGGGGCGCGCGCCAAGAGATCTCCATGCGCGCCCCCGTCGGGTCGCTGATCACGATTTCCACCGGCCGCGGCGGTGCATCGGGAGCGCTGCGGTCGAGAAGCGCGAGCCGCACCACGACCTTTTCGAGGCCAAGGTGCCGGGTGGCGGGGGCCAGGCGACCGGCGAGCGCGCCGGCGGTCTCCGGGTCGAGGAAGATGCGAGGCCCGACGAAGAGGAAGATACGATTCCACTGGAGACGGCGCTTCGGGTCACGCTCGCCCAGGATTGCGCGCAGCGTACGAGCCGCGGCGTGGAAGGTCCGCTCGAAGGCAGCGACGTGCTGCGCAGCCTCGCTGCGCTCGCCGGCGGATGTGGGTGCCACCTCCGCCAGCACGAACACCCGCTCGTCGCCAGGGAGCTCTCGGCTTCTGGCGTGAAAGGCCACGACGCCGTCTTGGGCATCCAGCCGCTCGAGCTCGAAAGCCGCGAGGCGCCGCAGGTCTACGCGCGCGACGTACTCAGGGTGCAGGCCGTGGAGCTCGTCCACGCTGCGGACGCCGCCCGCCTCGGGAACAAAGGTGTGGTGCAGGCTCAGGGCCCCGTCACGCACCAGCGACAGGGTGAGGCGCTCCGCCGGAAGGCCCCTCATCACCGCTTCCTCGGCGGCGCCGATCAGTGGCGACGGGTCGCTCTCCGCAGGCCATGGCACGAGCAGCTCGAGGGCCGATGCGGGCCCCGCGTCCCGGGCGGAGGCGCAGAGTGCTTGTGCCGCGGCCCCGACCTCGTCCGCGCTGGCCCGAGCGGCTGCCGCAAGCAGCGTGCGACCGTCCCCAAGGCGCGCCCGCAAGACCTCCCGGCCTGCACTGCGCACGGGCTTTTGGGCCACCGGGATGAGTGGCGCGTAGAGACTGCGCAGCTGTGTGTCGAGCGCCGCCCATTGCCGCTGGGGCGCGAGATCGAGAATGTTGCGAGCTTCCGCCCCCTCCTCGGTACCCTCGGCCGCGACCTCAGGAGTCTCGAAGATCACATACGTGGCCTCGAGCGCCGCATCCGCCAAGGCGTCGGAGACGAGGCTCCGCAACTCGGCGATCCTTGCCAGCGCGTCGGCGAGCGGAGCTTCTCCGCGAAGCGGAAGGCCGGCGCTTTTCAGGCCCGTCACGCGGCGCACGATCCCGAGCACGAGGCGCCGGCGCAGGGCGCGCGTATGCTGGGTGGCGAGCAGACGCAAGACCGCGCGTTCCAGGGCGTCGGAGGGGAAGAGCGAAGTCACTCCGTAGTGCGCTACCGCCGCGCGGACCAGCGAGAGGAAATCCGGATCGATGCCTGCGCCCTCGGCGTGGAGGCGCCGCACGTACATGCGCAGGCGTGCCAGGTTCGAAGGCTCGGTCTCGCCCGATTTGCGCACCCCCGGCGTCCGGATGAAGAGCCGCTCGATGTCGGCGAAGAGCGTGAGCTCGTGACGCAGCTCTGCCAGCTCGGCCCGGAAGGCGGGGGAGATCTCCGTCGGAAGGGAGGCCTCGAGAAAGGCGGCGAGCTTCTCCCCGCGCTCGGGGTCGGCGTCATATCCGAGGAGAACCCGACGGATCTCCTCGCGTGCAGCGGCGATCGCTGCGCGCCGCTGCTCCGGCGGAGCCGCCTGTGCGGCGTGCAGGTCCGGCGTGTCCCGATGCTCGGCCCCGCCTCGCACCGGCGCAAACAACGCATCGAGCGGATCGGGCTCGTTCGGGAGCTTGATGGGACCGTGCCCCGCGCGCGCCGCCGAAGGCCGTGCGCCGGGGTCGATCACGAGAAGCACGTCGCCCGCTGCGACCTGTTGGCCACGCTGCACACGCACTTCGCGCACGACGCCCGAAACCGGCGCCAGAATCCCGATCTCGGTCTTCATCGCCTCGAGCACACCGAGCGCCTCTCCGGCGTCGACGCGGTCTCCCGGAGCGGCATGAAGGGCGACCACCATGGCGGGTGAGCCCGCGCGGACCTGCCCCGCGGCGTGTTCCCCGAACTCGTGGGCGCACCCCTCGATCTCGACGCGCAGCCCCGTCTCACGAACATCATGCAGCACGCGGAGCGAGCGGCCGTCCATCTCCAGCCGAGCCGCGTGCGCGCCCTCCTCGCGCAGCGTCGCGGTCACAGCGGTAGCGTTCTGCTGCACCCGATAGCGCCACGCGCCGATGGCGAAGACGCTCAGTCGATAGCTCTCTCCCCCCCGCACGAGGTCGACCTGCTGGCCGCGCGAGAGGGGCACCCGGGAGGGTGAGACATGGGTCGTGTCGGCGTAGAAGTTGCTCCGCGCGGCGAGACGCTCCCGCTGGTAGGCGAGGATCGCCGCGGTCACAAGCGCCTCGGCGGCAAACGCAGAAGGGGCCGCCTCGTCCGGGGCACGCCGGTCGAGCCAGTTCGTTTCGATGCCGCCCTCGTGAAACTCGGGCGACTCGAGGACCCCGATCAGAAACCCGCGGTTCGTTGCGCCGCCCTCGATCACGAGCTCGAAGTCGCGCAGCGCCGCGACGAGTCGAGCGCGAGCCTCTTCGCGCGTGTCGCCGCTCGCGATCACCTTGGCGATCAGCGAATCGAACGCGGCGGGTACGCTGCAGCCAGCAACCACACCCGAGTCCACACGTACCCGCGGGCCAAGCGGTGCATCGAAGCGCACAATGCGCCCTGGCGCCGGCCGGAAACCCGCCTCCGGGTCCTCCGCGCAAAGGCGCGCCTCGATAGCTACCCCCCGCGCAAGCGGCGCGTGCGCGGGCAACGCTTCTCCGCGGGCGATCCGGATCTGGAGACGCACGAGATCGAGTCCCGTCACCTCCTCGGTGATGCCATGTTCGACTTGCAGCCGCGGGTTCATCTCCAGGAAGAAGAGATCCTCCCCGCTCACCAGGAACTCCACGGTGCCCACGCCCACGTACGCAACGGCCCGGACAAGCGCGAGGGCGGACTCTTCGAGGCGACGCAGCAACGCGGGAGCGAGCCCGGGCGGGGGCGCCTCCTCGATCAGCTTCTGGTGGCGTCGCTGCACCGAGCAGTCTCGGGAGCCCAAGGCAAGGGCCGCTCCCGCCTCGTCTGCCGCAATCTGCACCTCCACATGGCGAGCGGCGGCCACCTGCTGCTCGAGAAAGACCCGCGGGTCGCCGAAGGCGCTGCGCGCCTCGTCGGTGGCACGCTGAAGGCCAGAAGCCAGCTCCTCCGGCCGCGAAACCGCGCGGATGCCTCGGCCGCCACCCCCCGCCGCCGCCTTGATCACCAGGGGATAGCCGATGCGTTCGGCGTGCTTGTGCGCAAATTCGATGCTCGTCGTGGCCTCACCGCTCCACGGTGCGACCGCGATGCCGAGGCTTTCGGCCAATCGCTTTGCAGCGATCTTGTCACCGAGCCGCCGCATGGTGTCGCCCGAGGGTCCAAGGAAGACCATGCCCTGCGCGGTCACTGCGTCCGCGAACTCGGGGTCCTCGGCCACGAAGCCCCAGCCGGGCCAAACCGCATCCGCTCCGCCTCGGCGCGCTGCGGCCAGAAGACGCTCCCGGTCCAGATGGGCGGCCACCGCGGAAGGTGCGGGTCCGAGGGGGAGTGCGGCGTCGGCATGGCGGACAAAGGGCGCGCCCCGATCCACTTCGGTGTAGAGCGCCAGGGTGCGCAGATCGCTGCCCTCTTCCGCGCGCAGCGCCTTCACCGCCCGGATCAGGCGAAGCGCAGCCTCGCCCCGATTGGCGATTGCGATGCAGTGCAGCTCGCGCGGACGGGTGGACCCTCGTGCGTCAGATCTGCCCATCCAGCCACCTTTGCTCCATCTCCGCGAGCTTGGTCACGATCTGGCGCGAAAGATCCATCGAGCGCCGCAACCCCTTGAGGTCGGACTTTGGCTCGAGCAGCGCGAGTTCCACGCGAAAGCGCTGGCCCCGAGCGGGCAGATCGCTGAACTGGGATTGAAGGTCCCCTCGCAGATAAACGCACAGCACCTGGCAGCCGGCCACGCTCCCCACGATGCGGCCGACGCCCCAGGCTGCCGCCTCCACATCGATCCGTCCGCTGCGGCTCCTTCCCGCCTCGGGGAAGATCAGCACCACCTCGCCGATCTCGAGCAAGTACGAAACGCGGGAAAGCACGCCCGAGATCTCACGGCGGTCCCCACCGCGGGTGATGGGAAGACACTTCAGCAGGTAGATCAGTGCGCGGCTCCACCACGAGGACGCAAAGTTCCGCCGCTCGGGCACGTTCCACGGAAGCGCGGAGAAATGCAGCAGGTACCACGCGGGCGAGCCGAGTGCCCAGGCGATCAGCACCGAATCGACGAGGGTCAAATGGTTCGCGCACAGGAGCAGGGGCGCACGGCTCCCCGCGCGAAGTGCCCGGTAGCGCGCGCGGGCCTCGGCGAGCCCCTCGATCCGGAACCCGCAGACGAATCGCAGCACCATTGCAGCGCCAAAGATCCACAGCGGCGCAAGCAGGTGGCCAACCACGCGCTGCGCCGTGAGTCGCAGGCGGGCGGTCTCGTCGAGGCGCAACATCAGGTCGGAGCATCCCGGAAGCTGTGCGACTCGTCCAGCGCGGTCGTCACGCGGGGCCCTTGAAGCGAACCAAGCAGCCTCCCCAGGTCAATCCGGCGCCGACGCCCACGAGCGCCACGTCTTGCTCGCTGGTCCATTTCTCCCACTGCATGGACAAGACCGTGGCCACACTGGCGGCTCCCGTATTCCCATATTCCGTGACATTCAGGTGATGACATTCCGGCGCAATATGTCCTTCGCGGCACACGGCTTCGAGCATGCGCAGGTTTGCCTGGTGACCGATGAAGTGAAGGGGGCGATCCGAGTCGGAGATCCCACGCGCGCGCCGCAGGCCGTCCAGGACCTGGAGGCTGCGGCGGATCGCGAAGGCCTGGACCGCGCGCCCATTCTGTTGGAAGTGGCCGAGCCGGGGGACCCGCACCTTGTCGCAACCTGTGGGGTCCGAGGCGAGGGAGGGGAAGAGAATCTGCGCGCGGCCCGGCTCGACCGTCGAAACCACCGCCGCTCCTGCAGCGTCGCCCCACAACACCGCCGCGCTGCGATCGGTGTAGTCGACGGTGCGCGTCAGGCCCTCGGGCAGGACCAAAAGCACGAACCGCCGCGAGGGGTCGGGCTTCAGGGACGAGAGCAGGTAGAGCTGCGCGAACAAGCTCGTGCACGCCGAGTTCACATCGAAGGCGGGCACCTCAAGACCGAGAGCGCAGGCAACGTTGCAAGCCTCCGCTGGGGCGGCCGTGTCGGTGGCGGAGGTACCCGAGATCACCATGCCGATCGCGTCGCGATCGATTCCCGCGCGCGCCATCGCCATCTCGGCGGCGCGCCGCGCGAGCTCCGCGTTGCCGTAGACCGCCGCGTCAAGGGCTGCGCGCGGCTCACGGTTGCGGGTCGTGCGAATGTAGTCGAGGGGAAGGACGGTACGTCTCGAGCGAATCCCAACGCGGCTTTGGATCCACGCATCATCGGTCCCGATCTCGAGCTCTTCGAGGAAGCGGTTCGTGATCTCAATCTCGGGATGAAAGTGGCCGACGCCGTGCAAGTGCAAGCCCATGCTCCCTCCCTCAAGAGCCGCGCGAATCATGACCGGGAGTCATTTTTTGTCAAGAAGAGGCCGCGCACCCGCTGCTCAGGCCGAGCGCGGCTTGCCAAACAAATCGAGCCCGCGACGCAAGGCGTGCGTCTCCTCGAGGCGGCGCAGATGAGCCGAAAGCAGATCACTGCGCGACAGGATGCCGATCGTCCGTCCCGCATCGCCGCGGGCCACGACGGGTAGCCGCCCAACTCCAGCCAGCGTCATCAGATCCGCCGCTTCACGCAACGTTCCGTCTTCAGAAATCGAGACCGCCGGCATGGTCGCGAGATCCGCTACCCGGGCCGCCGGATCGAGATTGCGCGCGACGTCGCGCCGGGTCACGACGCCCACCAGCGTGCCCGCCGCCTCGCAGACGGGGAAGCCCTGGTGCCGCGTACCCGGAGCTCCGGATTCGAGCCATGCCAAGTGTTCGCTCGCGCTCATGTCGGCCTGCACCGTGCGCACGGGCCTCGATGCCGCGTCGCGCACGAGCACCTGGTCGAGATAGTCCGCGGCATACTCGGCCGGCACGCGAACGCCTCGGCGAGCGATCTTCTCGGTCATGATGGAGTTTCTCATCGCAAGACAGGAGACCAAGAACGCGGCGGTGCAGCCACCCAAAAGCGGGAAAATGGCGAGGGGTGCGAGTGTCGTCTCGAATGCAAAGACCACCGACGCGAGTACCGCGCGCGAGGCGCCTGCAAAGAGCGCAGCCATCCCGACCAGAGCGGCAATGCGCGGATCGATGCCGGCTGCGGGGAAGACGTAGGCAGCTGCGGCGCCAAGCGCGGCACCCAGGCCACCGCCGATCGTGAATAGCGGTGCGAGCGTCCCCCCGGAAGTCCCACTCCCGAGTGCGATCGTCCAGGAGAGGAGCTTCCAGGAAAACAGGGCCACCGCAGCCTCGACCGCCAGCCGACCGGAGACCAAGTCCTCGATGTTGTCGTAGCCCACGCCGAGCGTGTGCGGCGCGACCAGGCCGACGAGGCCCACCACGAGCCCGCCGAGCGCGGGCCACCACATCCAATGGAACGGGAGGCGCGCAAAGCCGTCCTCGACCGCATAGACGAGGCGCGTGACCAGCACCGAAGCCCCTCCGCAAAGGGCACCGATCCCGACGTAGGTCACGATCGCGACTGCGCGGGGGGGCTGAGCGCTGGCATCGGGAAAAACGGCGCGGCGCCCGCGTGGGCAAGCCGCACCGCCATCGCGGTGGCGGCTGCGAACGCGACGGGCACGAGGCTGCGTGGACGCAGCTCAAAGAGCAGTAGCTCGACGGCAAGCAGCACCGCGGCGAGAGGTGTACCGAAGGTCGCCGCCATGCTCGCCGCCGCACCCGCGGCAAGCAGGGTCTTGCGTTCCATGGAGGTGGTGCGGAGCAGCTGGCCGACCAGCGAGCCCAGGGCGCCGCCCGTGGCGATGATGGGCCCCTCCGCGCCAAAAGGACCGCCCGTTCCGATCGCGATTGCGGCCGACAAGGGCTTCAGGAACGTGAGGCGCGGCGGAACGCGACTCTGGTTGAGCAGCACCTGTTCCATCGCCTCGGGGATACCGTGGCCACGGATTTTCTCGGAGCCGAAGCGTGCCAGAAGACCCACCAGAAGGCCGCCCAAGGCAGGTACGACGATCACCAGCGCACCCAGGTCGTTGGCCGCAGGCGAGGCGGGTGCGGTCGAGAGGCGCCCATAGAAGGCGAGGTTCGTGACCCCCGCGATGAGCGTGGTGAGAGCGACCGCCGTGGCGCTCGCGAGGACGGCGACGCCGACCGCGAGGAGCGAGACCACGACCACCCGCCGGTCGGCGAGCAGCGGCCGCGGCCTTAGGGACGCCGCTTCGAGCGTCGGACCGAGCGTGGGGGCGACCGGCAAACCCGGCGTGGTGGACGCACGTTCGATCTCGTGACGATTCAGGGTGTTCCTCCGACTCCGATCTCACGCAGCAGTGCGTCAAGCTCGCTTGGGCGCACGAGCTCGACCTTCGAGCCAGGCGGAAGCGCATCGCCAAGGCGCTTGAAGTAGCGCCGCTCGGGCCGTCCCTCTACGATCACCACAAGGCCACGGTCGTCCTCGGTCCGGATCAGGCGCCCCACCATCTGCTTCAGATGGAGCAGCATCTTGCCGAGCGTGTAGCGCTCGAAGGGGTCGATGCCGGCTGCGCGAAGCCGCGCCTCGCGGCGACGGCGAAGCTCCGTTGGCACCTCGAAGGGAAGCTTCTCGATCACCACCGCCTGAAGATCGGAACCGGGAATGTCGAGGCCCTGCCAGAACGTGCGCGCGCCCAGCAGCACCGCACCACCGCGCCGGAAGCGCTCGACGAGCGCAGCAGGATCGTCGAAGGCGCGCCGCGGCGTCAGCACCTCGATGCCGTCGCGCCGCAGGCCTTCCGCCAGGAGCTCGCCTACGTCCCGCATGCGCCGTAGGCTCGTGAAGAGCCCGAGCGTGCGGCCGCCAAGGCGACGTGACAGATGTTCGAGCACCGCTGCCGTCTCGCTCACGAGCTCGCCTTCACGCGCATCCAGCGCAGCCACCCGCATGTGCTCGGTGTAGGGGAAGGGGCTCGCGACGCTCGTGCGCGTAAGCGTTCGCGACGCGCGTTCCTCAAGCTCGAGCTCGCCGAGCGCGGCGAACGCGTCCCCTCCCACGAAGAGACTTGCCGAGACTCCGGCGAAGACCTCGAGCTTGGAGAGGAATCCCTGATGGAAGGGCTCGGCGGGGGAGACGGCACGCACCATGAGCCGCCAGCGGTCGTGCGGGGAGCCCAAGTCTTCGAACGCAGCCACGGCGTCGCTCCGGCCCCCGGAAAGCGCCCGACGAAGCGCCTCCCCCGCGGCTCTGAGCTCGGCCGCGGTACGCGCGAGCCCCAGGAACTCCGTGTCCTCCGGATCACCAAGCTTCTCGATTGCGCCAGCCGCCAAGTCGAGGCGCGCGGCGGCGGCGTCCGCGAGCACCACCGCGTCTCCAAACGCGTCGCCCGGGGTTTCGGGCACCTCGAGCTCACCGAACTCGCCCGCCATTTCGCACAGGGTCCGACCGAGGGCCGTAAAGTCCTGCTGCAGACCGCGCCGCCACGCAAGTGCGTCACTTCTGCCGGCGCTGCGCAGGCGCCGCCCTGCCTGGCCCCGCGCGATGCCCGTCGGTCGCCCGAACACCTCGTCAAGCCGGTCGATCACCTGCTCGGGACTCACTTCGGCCGCGTACACTTCGTCGGCGACCCCCGAGAGCTCGTGCACCTCGTCCACGATGGCGTGAGAAAACAACGGGTAGTCGAGCGGCCAGCGCAAGAGTAGGTCATGGTTCGCCACGATCAGGTGAGCGTCGGCGAGCGCCGCGCGTCGCCGCGCGAAGGGACACGTCGCGCTGTATGCCGCGCACTGCTCGCGCGAGCACTGCTCCGCACGGGCCGCCACCGACTGATGGAGCAACCCGTGGAGCGCCGGGTAGCGGCGCCGGAGCGCCGCGGGCAGCGATCCAATCTCTCCGTGGGCACGCGTACGCGCACACGCCATGAGCACGGCGTAGGCCATGCGGTCCTCAGGAAAGATCCTGGGCTCGAGGCCTTCTTCCAGGGTCTGGGAAAGGCGGCGTGCACACGCGTAGTTCGCTCGGCCTTTGATCGAGACCGCGCGCAGCCCGGGGTGGCCGAGCATGCGCGCCGCCGCCGCGATGTCTTTGCCAAGGAGCTGGTCCTGGAGAAGTTTTGTCCAGGTCGAAACCACGACGGGAGTGCGCAGGCCCTGCGCGGCGCGAGCCATCGCAAAGGGAATCGCCGCGGCGAGGTAGGCGAGCGACTTGCCCACCCCGGTTCCACCCTCGAGCAAGAGCACGCCGCCCGAAGCGAGCGTCCGCGCAAAGCGGCGTGCGAGCTCGATCTGCGCTTCTCGGACGCGATATCCAGGAAAGTGTCTTTGGCCACGCACCCGATCGGCGAGCGCAGCCGCGATCGCGTCCTCGTCGAAGGGCACAGGCGCCTCGCCGCTCTCCCCGATTTCGACGGCACTCGGCGCCTCTGCAGAAGGCTCTTCCCCCTTGGCGTCCACGAGCAGCGCGAGCCAGGGAGAATCGGGGGCATAGCGATCGAGGGACTCCCGCGCCGCGTCGTAGCGCGCCTCGCCCCGCTGCGCCGCGCGGCCAATCCGCGACAACACGCGCGCCGTATCGAGCGCGTCCGCCAGCGCGCGATGCTCTTCCTCGCGTCCCAGGAGAAGCCGCACAAAGGTCTCAAGACGCAGATCCGGCGCGTCGGGGTGCGAGACCGCGAGCAGATCCTGAGTATCCAAAAAACGCTGCTCGGCGAGTTCGGGGGCAACGTCCCGGCCGAGAAAGAAGCGCTCAAAGTCCGCGTTGTGGGCGATCAGGACCCGGCCTCTCAGCAGAGCGGCAAGGGGCCGGCGTATCGCAGTCCGCTCCGGCGCGCCCGCCACGTCGCTGTCCGTGATCCCTGTGAGGCGCTGGATCGCACGGGGAACCCCGCCCTCGGGACGCACTAGTGCGTGGAGCGTTCGGACCTCTGGCGACCCGGGGTCGACGAGCAGAGCCCCCACCTCGAGGAGCTCGGCCGAGGGCTCACTCGCAAGACCCGTGGTCTCAAGGTCGAGCACCGCGAACCCGCCGAGCCGCGCGGCCAGGCGGCCGAGCACCCCGGCATCGAGCTCGAGCGCTTCGGGCGCGCAGGAGAGAACGGAGAGCGGCGAGAAGGGCTCGCCTGCCGCGAGGCCCTCGCTAGACGTGGGGGCCGCCCTCCTCGCAGCCGCCCGGGGGATTCGTTCGCCCGGGGTCCGACCCGCGCAGGCCGCCGCACCTCATACGTAGACGCCGCCCTTGTACTCGCGGTCTTGTCGGATCACGACGTTCACACACGCGGGCTTGCCTGAGGCCGCTGCGCGCTCGAGGGCAGGACGGATCTGTTCGGGACGCGTGCAGTACTCCCCGTAGCCGCCGAGCGCTTCGACCACCTTGTCGTAACGGGTGTAGTTGAGGAGCGTACCGGTCAGGCGGTCCCAACCATAGATCGCGCCTTGCGGACGCATCATTTGGCCCCATGCGCCGTCGTTTCCCACAACCCCGATGATCGGCAGGTTGAAACGGACTGCGGTGTCGTACTCGAATCCGTTCAGGCCGAAGGAGCCGTCGCCATAGACGATCACCACGCGTTTGCCCGGATGCGCGAGCTGCGCGGCGAGGGCAAACGGCATGCCCACCCCGAGGGTGCCGAGCGGACCGGGGTCCATCCAGGCGCCCTCGCGCGGTACGGGGATGATCTTCGCTGCGGTGGCGACGATGTCTCCACCGTCGCCGATCACGACCGTGTCACCGAGGGTCGCGAGCCAATCGCGGATCTCTCGACACAGGCGCTGCGGATCGACCGGTACCTCGTCGCTCGAGAGCGCGGCCTCCACCTTCTGCTCGGCCGCCAGCTCGACCTTGCGCAGCTCATCGCGCCATCCCGAGAAATCGAGGTGCGTGCCCGCGTTCTTCATCTCCTCCAGGAGGAGCTCAAAGGTGCAGCCAAGGTTCCCGACGAGGCCGACGTCCGCTCCGCGGTTCGTACCGATCAGCGTCGCGTCCATGTCGAGCTGGATGATCTTGGCGCTGGCGGGAATCGTCTTGCCGAAGGCGAGGCGGAAGTCGAGGAGCGAGCCCGCGAGGAGGATGAGGTCGATTTGCTTCATCG
>DAIOWK010000022.1:14611-20821 GCA_036758525.1 Myxococcota bacterium | reverse complement strand
AGTAAAACGCTCGGCGGTGAGGAAGTGGAGTGCCGCGTGCTGGGCGCCGTACTGAGCGCGCCCCGTGGTGCCTTCGCAGCGATGCCGCGAGGGTGAGGTTACCTAAAGGGCTTGTACGCTCGAATCATACCCGGCGGTCAATCCCTCCCCCCCGCCGTAGCGTAGGGAAAGTTGGTCTCAGACGAGCCGGCGCGGTGCGGGTGGCTGCGCCGCCAATGGCGCCCGTCGCCGGCTTGGGATACGAGTGCTCGCCAGAATCCTCGCTGCTAGCCCGTCGTGCCCGTATCTACCGTTCGGAAAGGAGATTCGCCGGCGGTACCCCCAGCGCTCGGAGCCAAGCCTAAAGAGCGGAGGCCGATCATGGAAAATCGTACAACCGCTGTTGTACTGCGTCGGACCTTAATCACTCTCCTCTTGCTCGTGACTGGATCCGCCTTGGGAATAACGCCCGGCGTAACCACGCCGCCCCCGATTCCCGAACCAGGTCCTAAGGCGAGGCCCAAGCGGCCCGCGCAGATTGGCGAACCAGTGAATCTGACTCGTCTAGCCATCCCCAAGGACAATCCCCAGACCCCCGACAAGGCCGCGCTCGGCGAGAAACTCTTCTTCGACGGTCACTTGTCCGCCGATGGGACGGTCGCTTGTGCCAGCTGTCATGATCCCGAGCGCGCGTTCACGGACGGAAGACCTACCTCGGTTGGTATCCGAGGGCGCGTCGGCCAACGCAACGCGCCGACCATCTTGAACGCACTCTATAACAAGACGCAATTCTGGGACGGTCGAGTGAGCACGCTGGAGGAACAGGCCGCGTTGCCCATCGTGAGTCCCATCGAGATGGGTCAGCCCACATTGGACGCCGCGATCGCGCGGATTGCAGCCCTCGATGAGTACCAAGAAGCATTCAAGGCTGTCTTTGGTCACGCTCCTAACGGCCCAGATCTTCTCCGTGCGATCGCGGCATACGAGCGGACACAGCTATCGTTTGACTCCCCCTTTGACCATTTCATCGCGGGCGAGAACGGTGCGATCGATGACGCTGCGAAGCGCGGCTGGGCAATCTTCAATGGCCGAGGTCGTTGCAATCTATGCCACGCGCTGAGTACGAGCGAGCCCAACCTCGCAAGCTTCACGGACAACGACTTCCACAATATTGGGATCGGTATCCTCCGGCACGATGTCGTTGCGCTAGCCCGCAAGGCGACTCGGCTCCTCGACTCAGGCGATGCGACTGCCGTCGACCGAGCGGCTTTGCAGACGGATATGAGTGCGCTTGGCAGGTTCCTAGTTACAAAACGGGAACAGGATATTGCCGCCTTTAAGACCCCGAATCTGCGCAACGTTCTCGTGACAGGGCCATACTTTCACGATGGATCTCAAGAGACTCTTTGGGATGTGGTAGACCATTACAACAAGGGCGACGGTCTCAAGAACCCATATCTCGATGAGGATATCCAGCCGCTCGCCCTCCGGGAGGATGAGATCGACGATCTTGTGGCGTTCCTCGCATCGCTGACGGGCAGCGACTACAAGGAACTCGGCGAGCGAGAACTAGCGCGGCAGCGTGCGCTCTCTCGGACCGCGCGGCCGCAGCGTGACACGGAGCGTGCTTTTGGTCCGAAGCCGCAAAGGGCGCAGCTGCCGGAGCCTCACTGACGTGGCAACGCTTTCCCGGACCGCCGCGAGGATCTGCGACCGCTGGGTAGTCCAACGCCATTCGTCCGCGATGGTCCGGCCCGGACCGCAGGGAGAAGGGGACGTTCTTCAGGAGATCGTCGGGCGGGCTCTACCGCTCATCTGCGGAGGTTTTGACCGCAAGAGAAAATCCCCGACCCCGTTCTGACTCCAGCACGGGAGAGCAGTGCCCGCGATTCTCGGAGGTCAGCTGGATCCCCAGGTACGCCGCTTGCCTCTTCCAATCGCATGCGAACCTTGTGCGACGTGAGGGCATGACGACCGTGGTCGTTCAGGCGGGCCGCGTGGATCATCGGATGGCTCGCGGGGCTCGCGCTGGGCTCCGGCCCGCCGGTCTCGGCGGCTCGCGCGCAGGGCGGGGCTACCTCGGCTCCTGCGCTGCCCTGCGCACCCGACGACGGAGGCCTCACACTCCCCCCGGCTTCTGTGCGACGGTCTTCGCCGACGGGGTCGGGCACGCACGGCACCTCGTCGTTTCGCCACAGGGTGTCGTCTACGTGAACACCTGGAGCGGCCGGTACTACGGGAACGACAAGCCCCCTTCAGGTGGGTTCCTGGTTGCGCTGCGCGACACGAACGGGGATGGGATCGCGGACCAGATCGTTCGCTTCGGCGACAGCGCGGAGAGCGGCGGTACGGGTGGTACCGGCATCGCCCTCTACGATGGCGCACTCTACGCGGAATCGAACGACCGAATCGTGCGTTACGCGCTGACTCCAGGGTCTCTTGCCCCGACAAGTGCAGCAGAGACGATCGTTGAGAGCCTACCCATGACCGGCGACCATCCGATGCACCCCTTCGTGATCGATCAGGACGGTGCGCTCTACATGGATTCCGGCTCCGCTACGAACAGCTGTCAGATCCAGAATCGCATCGCGAACTCGCCAGGACGCCGTCCTTGCACGGAACTCGAGACGCGGGCAGGGATTTGGCGTTTCGACGCCAAGCGCACTGGGCAGCGCTTCTCGCCGGCGGAGCGTTATGCGACAGGCATCCGCAACGCCGACGGGATTGCAGTGGACGCAACCGGTCGCGGCGTCTATGCGACCCAGCATGGCCGTGACCAGCTCTCTCAGAATTGGCCGCGCCTGTATACCTCCGGGCAGGGCGCAAACCTCCCGGCGGAGGAGCTCCTCCGGGTGGAACCCCAGGACTACGGTTGGCCCGAGTGCTACTTCGACAACGAGCAGCGCAAGCTCGTACTCGCTCCTGAGTACGGAGGCGACGGGGGTAAGGCGGTCGGCAGCTGTGCAGAAAAGCGCGGGCCGATTGCGTTCTATCCCGCGCACTGGGCGCCGAATGACTTGCTGTTCCATCTCGCCGAGCAGTTCCCATCCCGATACCGTGGCGGCGCCTTGATCGCGTTCCACGGCTCGTGGAACCGCGCCCCCTTTCCCCAGCAGGGCTACAACGTCGTTTTTCAGCCCTTCGAGCAGGGTAAGCCGACGGGGTCATTCGAGATCTTCGCAGATGGCTTCGCCGGTGCCGTGAAGGAGCCCGGGGCGGCCGCACACCGCCCTTGTGGGCTGGCCATCGGTCCTGGCGGAGCACTCTACATCTCGGACGACCGCCGCGGAACGATCTGGCGCGTGGTGTACGACGCGTCGAACCCCACCCGGCGGTGCACGCTGTGGAACAGAGCGCGACTCCCTCACCCGACGCGCGCGACCTTCCCAGGCCTCCGGAGGGAATTCATCCGGAGGCAGGTGAGAATCCGGCTGGTGCGCCCCCGCCTCTTCCACCACTTCCCTCCGACGCCTCTGCGGTAGGAATTACGGGAGAACAGATCACCATCGGGGGCCGCCTCTACCACGACACGACCTGCGTCGGCTGCCATGGCTCTGACGGCAAGGGCACACCGCTTGGGGCCGATCTCACAAGAGATCAATTCCTGTGGGGGGATGGAAGCTATCGATCCATCCGGAAAATCATCTACGAGGGCGTGCCGATTCCGAAAGAGCATACGGGCGTCATGCCGCCGAAGGGCGGGGCACAGCTCACGGACGATCAGGTTCGAGCGCTTGCCGCGTACGTGTACGCGCTGCGCCGCGCGGGCGTGAAGCCGTAGATTTTGTCGACTTCCCTGAACGAATAGAGGCACGGGAGGCTCCCCGCGCCTCCGTCGCTACCGAAGGTAGCGGCATCCCTTGCCGCGCCGCGCGAGCTCACGATCACCGGCTCTCCTCGCGAATCGCCGCAAGAGCCACATGTAGCTTGTCGAAGAGGCGATCCGACCCGATCACGTCCGTGACACGATGGCGGTCGAGATCGGCGCGAAGATACGCATCGACGTGTACGAGTATCAAAACCACGCCATCGCGGCTCAGGTCCTCGTGGAGTGCGCAGAGCATCCGCGCTGCCGAATAGTCGAGGTTGGTGATCGCCCCAGCGTCTAAGACCAGCCAGCGGACCCGCGCAGGCGCCCCGCTGACAAGACTCCGCACGGTGTCCGCGAAGTGCGCGGCATTCGCGTAGAAGAGGTCCGCGCCCAAATGAAGGACCAGCAGGCCCGGCCGGGTCTGGGCGCCGGGAACCGCGGGTCCGGGCTGCCACTCACCACTGGCTTCCTCGGTCATGACCGCCATATGCGGCCGATAGCTGTGACCCACGTGCCGGAGTAGCGACAGGGCCATCGCGAGCAGGATGCCCGGCTCGACGCCGATCAACACCACCGCGGCGGCTGTGGCGAGCGCCAACCGGAACTCTCCCGGGCTCTCGCGCTGGATGTCGCGCAGACCGCGCACGTCCACGAGGCCCACGGCGATCGTGAAGACGATTGAGCCGAGCACGCAGCGCGGGAGGTACTGCAGGGGGCCGGTGAGGAAGAGCAGCACGAGCACAACGACGCCCGCCGTCGCGAGGTGTGCGATCTGGCTGCGCCCACCGGAGCGTTCGACCATGGCGGTCTGCGTCGGGCTGCCGTTCACCACGAACGTCCCGGAGAGCGCCGCCGCGGCGTTCGCGGCTGCCAGTCCGACGAGCTCCGCATTCTCGTCGAGCGGGTCTCGATGCTTCGCTGCGTAGGCGCGAGCGGTTGCAGCGCTCTGGGCCACGATCATGAGGAAGCACGAACCCGCTACGGGCAGCAGCGTCCATACCTCCTCCCACCGGATCTCCGGCAGTGCCAACCGAGGTAGCCCACCGGCGACTGGCCCGATCACGTCGATGCCGTGGCTCGAGAAGTCGAGTCCGGCGCTCGTCGCCACTCCGGCGACCACCGCGAAGAGCGGGCCGGGAAGGCGCGGTGCGAGCGCGCGGCAGATGAGCACGATCGCCACGACCGCCGCAGAGACGCCGAGCGTGAGACCGTGCACCCCGGGCAGACCGCGTGCGACCTCTGCGAGTTGCTCGATGCTGCGTCCGCTGTGGACCGAGAACCCGACCATCTCGCCGAGCACTGCGATGCCGACCTGGAATCCGACCCCCGTCAGAAACCCAACCAACACCGTTTGTGACAAGAAGTCGGCGAGAAAACCGAGCTCGAAGAGGCGTGCCAGCAGGAGGAAGCCGGCGGTCAAGAGGGCCACCAGCCCCGCGAGCTGTACGTAGTGTTCGCTCGCCAGCGGTGCCATGTGAGACAGCCGGCTCGCGAGGATCACAGCCGTCGCGGAATCGGCTGCAACCACCAGGTAGCGCGAGGAGCCGAACGTCGCGAACGCGACTACGGGCAGCAACAGCGTGTAGAGACCGGTGACAACAGGCATTCCTGCGATGCGCGTGTAACCGAGCGCTTGCGGGATGTTCATCGCGGCGAGCGAGCAGCCGGCCAGCAAGTCGCGTACGACGCCCCCGCGGGCGGGTTGAATGCCCCGGAAGAGCTGCAGCCGGCGCGGGCCGCCGGGAGCAGGGACAGCGGACCGATCGTTCGTCGCCTTCACGCGTACGGTGTCCTGGCGAGCCGACCCACGAGCGCAGAGACGAGGTTAAGGACGATCACAACCTCCGCCGCGCCCGCGCGCGGGAGTCGCGCCACCTGAGGATCGTTCTGGCTTGTCGCGACGATCTCGAGTTGCGCGTTTAAAGCGTAGGCGGTCCATGGGAGAGGGCGCTTGCGGTCGAGCTCTTCCCTTGTGGCCACGAATGCGCGCGCGCTCGCAAGACCCGCCCCACCGAGCACGTCGGAGTCGACTCTGGAATCTCCCAGCAGAGCGAGATCGCCAAGCTCCGACGCGACCGCCTCGCGGCTCTCATGCTGATCGATGGGCAGGACGCGCACTCCTGATTCCCTCATCCCCGCTTCACGAGCCAACCGATCGTACCGAGGGTTGCGACAGCGACATGCTTCACGAGACGAGCGGGTTGACACAACTTCTAGGGTACAAGCGGGCCTGTCCCTAGTCCCGACCTCTTCGAAGGGATGCGGCTCGGGATAGGGACCTCGATACCTGTCTCCACTCTGGGTGGTCCCACAGACCTCTCCGGCGGCCAGATCTGAAGCGCATCCGCAGCGGTCCATGATCGGCGACGAACGGCCTCAGATCCCGGTGCCCCCCCCCCCCCCCCCCCCCCCCCCCCCCC
>DAIOWK010000022.1:0-14601 GCA_036758525.1 Myxococcota bacterium | reverse complement strand
GGGGGGGGGGGGGGGGCGCCGGGGACCGATTCGCGGCTCCTGCCAAAGACTCAAGAGGCCCTGGGGGCCTGCGGGGCTCGGGGATACTACGGCAAAAGGATCGAGGCCGTGCCCATATGCCGCCGGTGCCGCAACCCGACTCGGGGGACGGTGTTGGACGTAACGACCGGGCCGCCGGGAGTCATCAACGCACGAGAGGAGATCGACATGAGCAAGACTTGGGGCAAGGCTCTTCTGATCGCAGCAACGACCGCCTTGGTCGCGGGCATCGCTGGCAACGTCAACGCGGAAACCCAATGGCAAAAAAACCATCCGCGTCGGACCGAAGTGAACGCTCGCCTCAAGAACCAGAACAAGCGGATTAACCAGGAAGTCAAAGAGGGTGAGCTCACCAAGGGGCAGGCTTCCAAGCTACACAACGAAGACCACCAGATTCGCCAGGAAGAGCGGGACATGGCCAGCCAGGATGGCGGTCACATTACGAAGTCAGAGCAGAAAGTGCTGAACCAGCAGGAAAACGCTGTCAGCAATCAGATCGGGAAGTAGTGCCCCCGGGCTTCGAGCCAACCCTACGGATCCTACACAGGAGGGTGCGAATACGCACCCTCCTGTTTGGGTGCCCTAAGCGGACAACGACACCCTCCCTGCGCGGCTGGGCACGACTGAGAGCTTCAGATGCGAGGGATCGGCAGCGGTCTTAGGGACTCTCTCCCGCGATCGAACCCGAGCTCGTTCTCGAGCCGCTAGGCGATCCGTCCCTGCCGCTCCTGGGCCAACGCGTAAATCTCACCGTCTCGTTTGGAGTGCTTCTCTACGCCAGCGTCCGCACCTCGGTGACGGGCGCAAGGCGACGGCACTCGGTCAAATCTCGGACAGGTCGATAACGATGGCAAGACGGAGGAGGTCTAGAGCTCCTGGCGGTCGGTGGACCTCGGCGCGATGATCGTCGGGCGCTGTCCCGTGGAGCTGGTGCGGCGGTGGGAGGCATATGTCGGCCGAGTCCGCGAGCCCGCGCGCCTCCGCGCACGCGGTGACCGCGGCCTTTCTGGGATGGACCCTCGACGCGTTCGACTTCTTCGTCGTGGTGTTCCTCCTCGATGTCCTTGCCCACGAGTTCGGTGTCACGAAAGCAGCCATGGTGGCGACCCTCACCGTTACCCTCGCGCTGCGGCCGATCGGAGCGTTTGTCTTCGGCCTCCTCGCCGACCGTTACGGCCGCCGCCGGCCTCTCATGGCGAATATCATCTTCTTCTCCGTGGTCGAGCTGCTATGCGGGTTCGCCCCGAACTACTCCGTCTTCCTCGCACTGCGCGCGCTCTATGGCATCGGAATGGGCGGGGAGTGGGGCGTCGGAGCTTCACTCGCCATGGAACACGCATCCCCGCGCTGGCGAGGCATCTTCTCCGGCTTTCTCCAGAGCGGCTACTCGGTGGGGTACCTCCTCGCTGCCCTCGCGTCTTGGATCATCCTTCCTCATCTCGGCTGGCGCGCCATGTTCTGGATCGGTGGCGCACCCGCCCTCCTCGCGCTCTACGTCCGCTCGAGCGTCCCCGAGTCGGAAGCTTGGCGCCGCCACCGAACGACAAGCCTCGGACAGGTGTTGCGGGCCCTGGCGGGGCACGGACCACGCTTTGCCTTCTTGGTGACGCTCATGACATTCATGATGTTTCTCTCCCATGGGACACAGGATCTGTATCCAGACTTCCTCAAATCCGAGCACGGTATGACTGCCGGAGCCGTCGCGCGGGTCGCAGTCTTCTACAACCTGGGTGCCATCATCGGTGCGATTGCCTTCGGACAGTTCTCCCAACGGATGGGTCGCCGAGGCAGCATGCTCACCGCCTTCGGGCTGAGCCTCCTGGCAATCCCGCTGTGGGCTGGGGGCGGATCGCTTCTCACCCTGACGATCGGAGCGTGTCTCCTTCAAATGGGAGTGCAAGGTGCGTGGGGGATCGTGCCGGCACATTTGAACGAGCTAGCGCCCGACCGCGCGCGTGGACTTGTCCCGGGATTCGCGTACCAGCTGGGTGTCCTGATTGCTGCCCCAGGGAACAGCCTCCAGTTCGCCTTGCGCGATCGTGTGGGATACGCGTGGGCCTTGGCGGGCTTTGAAATCGTCGTAATTCTCACTTTGGTCGGGCTCGTCTCGCTGAGTGCGGAACAGCACGGCCGGAGCTTCCTCGAATCCGAGGATCGGGAGGGGTTTCAGTGAGCCCTGGCTGTTGCGGTCGGTCCGCGTTTGAGGCTCAAGGTGTCGCACCCCCGACATCAGAGGTCGGCACGGGGCGCTAACGTTCCCACATGCCCTCACCGCTGACGAGGCGGGTGCCCACACGCCGGGCGCGCGATGCGAAGGGACCTGATCGCGGTCTTTTCGATCTGTGGTCTTTTGTTTACGACGCACCGCTCGTACAGCGGCTCGTTTACCGCCCCGAGCATGATGCCGTGGTGCGCGCGCTCCGCGCCTGCGGAGCGCAAAGGATCTTGGACGTAGGGTGCGGCACGGGGCTTCTCGCCGCTCGCGTGCGGCGAGAGATGGAAGGCGTGTGTGTTGTGGGCTGCGACTTCTCTCGCGGCATGCTCGGCCACGCGGTGCGGCGGCGCAACGCGGCGGCTCTGGTACAGGCGACAGCGCTGCGGCTTCCATTTCGCGATGCAAGCTTCGACGCAATCGTATCGACCGAAGCGTTTCACTGGTTCCCCGATCAGGGTGCGGCACTGAGAGAGTTCCGCCGCGTGGTCACTCCAAAGGGACGGATCTTGCTATCGCTCGTAAACCCGCCCACGGAGTGGCTCTGCTCCGCGGCGAACGCAGTCTCTCGTGCGGTCGGTGAGCCCTTCCACTGGCCAACGCGCGCGCGGATGCGCGCCCAGGTAAGGGGTGCGGGGTTTCGTGTGGTGGGTCAGCGATTCGTGTTTCGTCTGCCGCTCTCGTTGGCGTTCCCCACCTTCCTGACGGAGGCGGAGCCCGCCCCGGAGCCTTCCCTGCGAGCGAATGCCGAGGAGGGGAGCGTGCGATCCGAGGGCCGGTCTTGGCAGTGAGTGCGGCCACCTCCTCACCGCCTCTGAGCCTCCGGGCTCTGGTCGACCGTTTCGATGCGAGTGCATTCGACGCGCCCGAGCGGCGCGCGCAGATCCGCTTGATCGTGCCGAAGGAGGGGAGGTGGGACGTCCTTGTGGACGGCGCCGGGGCGAGACTTGCGGCGGCGGACCAGCGCTCGGAGCCGGACGCGACCCTGACCGCGGACCGTCAGACCTGGGGTGCAATCGCTCGAGATCTGCGCGGAGGGATGGACGCCTATCGCAGCGGGCGTCTCATGATTCGCCACAATCTTCATCTCGGAGTGAGCTTGCTCGCTGCGACGAGCGGCATGACCGGACCTGAACGCCTTCGCTTTCAACGGATCGAGACCGCCTCGGGTGAAGTCTCCTTTCTCACGGCGGGTGCCGGTGAACCGGTCGTCCTGATCCACGGTCTCGGTGCCACCAAGGGCTCTTTTCTGTCGACAGTCGCGGCTTTGGCCGACTCGTTTCAGTTGATCGCAATTGACCTCCCCGGGTTCGGGGATTCGGCCAAACCCCTGCGGGCGGCCTACGATCCGGCGTTCTTTGCCCGCTCGGTCGTCCACCTGATGGATGCGCTCAAGCTCGAACGGGCACACGTCATCGGAAACAGCATGGGCGGTCGGGCTACACTCGAACTTGGCCTGCGCCATCCAGAGCGAGTGCGGCGGCTCGTGATGTTGGCGCCATCCCTCGCCTGGCTCCGGGAGCGGCCATGGGCGCCGTTGGTGCGTCTGCTGCGTCCGGAACTAGGGCTGCTGCAGATCACACCGCGTTCTGTCGTCGAGGCCGTGGTCCACCGGATCCTCCCCGTTGCCGAGTTCAACTGGGTGCGAGCCGGAGTCGACGAGTTCTTGCGCGCTTACCTCACTCCACGAGGACGCATGGCTTTCTACGCCGCCGCGCGCCAGATCTACCTCGAAGAACCGCACGGGGCGGAAGGATTCTGGACCCGTCTCGCCGGACTCCAGGCGCCAAGCCTGTTCATTTGGGGCAGAGCCGACCGTCTGGTTCCCATCGGTTTCGCATCGCATGTAAAGCAGGCCGTGCCGGCGGCTCGTCATGTCGAGCTCGATTGCGGGCATGTCCCACAAATCGAACGCCCGGCCGAAACGCACGCAGCGATCGCGGAGTTCCTTAAGGAGGAGCCAAATAAAGGAGAAGGCCCGTGAACGAATCGTCCGGGCGATCTCCGATGCCCGCGCCCCCAAACTCGCGCTGGGCGCCCTCCTTGCAGGTCCTTCTCCTTCGCGCTGTGGCAAGAAACGTGGGCTACAGAAAACGGCCCACCTGAAGGAAGGAGCAGGGAGAACCGGTGGCAAAGGGGGTAGAGGCGCAGGGAGGACGAAGGCTCGCGCTTGTAACAGGCGCTTCTTCCGGCATCGGTGAGGCGTTTTCACGCGGCCTCGCGCGCGACGGCTTCGATCTCGTGCTCGTGGCGCGGCGCCGGCGTCGCCTTGCGGCCCTTGCACAAGAGCTCACAGCGGCCCATGGGGTAGCGACCGAGCCCCTCGCTGCGGATCTTTCCACCGCGGCCGGTCTTCGCCGTGTGAGCGACCGCATCACTCGTGAGCGGAGCCTCGAGCTCCTGGTAAACGACGCCGGGCTCGGCGACTTTGTACCCTTTGCCGGAAGCGAGTGGTCGCGGGAGGAGTCCGAGATCCGCGTCAACGTTCTTGCCGTCGTGCGCCTCGTCCACGCGGCGCTCCCCCGGATGATTCGCCGCGGTCGCGGCGCAGTGATTAACGTTTCGTCGACCGCGGCCTTCGCACCCACACCGAGCTTTGCAGTCTATGGGGCGACGAAGGCCTTCCTGAATAGCTTCACAGAGGCCCTGCACGTCGAATTGCAAGGCACCGGCGTTCGTGTCCAGGCGCTCTGCCCGGGCCTCACCCACACGGAGATCTTCACGAGAGCGGGAGCGGATACCTCCGGCGTACCCGAGTTTCTCTGGATGGAGCCCACGGAAGTGGTGGCGGAGTCCCTCGCGGCGCTGCGAAGGGGCACGGTGCTATGTGTGCCCGGGCTCGGGAACCGGACGCTTGCAAACCTAGCCCGCGTGCTTCCTCACGCAGCAAGCTCGCGAATCGCAGAACTCGTCGTACGATCCGTGAAGCCGAGACGGACAGCGCGGCGACGCAGCGGTCACTGACTTGACTCCGGCGGCAAGGGAGGTCTTCTCTCGCGGGCTCGACTCGCTAGGCGAGAGGAGTAATCTCGTGCAGGGTGAGAGGTGATTGAGGCGCGTTCGCTCGTTCGCTTCGGGGCGGGTGGTGACACCGGGCCGGCATCGCCGATGCGTGAGAGGTGGCGGACGACCGCGCGAATTGAGCGCAGTCGCTCTCGGAGAATGTGAGCGAAATGGCAAACACGAAGAAACCGGAAGAGAAGTCGAGGATCAAGCGCCCGCACCGCGCTCTCCTTCTCCTCGAGGGGCGGGCTGTCTTGGAGTTTGCGGCGTTGCTGCCCGCGCTTCCCGCTCTGCGACGAGCACCGCGCGGAGACGGTCAGCCGGTCCTGGTATTGCCGGGTCTCATGGGCAGCGACTTGTCGACGCGTGCGCTGCGAGGATTCCTTCAGCGACTCGGTTATCCCGCCTATGGCTGGGGTCTCGGGCGCAACCTCGGGCCGGGCCCGCAGATCGCTCGAGGTCTGGCGCAACGCCTCGAAGAGGTGCGTCGCCGGCACGATCGGCCGGTGAGTCTGATCGGCTGGAGCCTCGGCGGTATCTATGCTCGCGAGCTCGCACGAAGATTCTCGGACGATGTACGCCAGGTGATCACACTTGCGAGTCCATTCCGTGATCCCGAAGCAACGAACCTCCCGGCCGCGTTGCTCGCTCGTCGCGAGCTTCATCCTGACGAGCAGCAGTTCCGCGAGCGGCTCGGTGCGCCGCTCGCAGTCCCGTTCACGGCGATCTACAGCCGGAGTGATGGCATCGTTTCGTGGCGGAGCTGTTGCGAGGATCAGCGACCCGAGAGCGAGAGCATCGAGGTGGCAAGCAGCCATCTCGGGATGGGTCACCACCCGGTCGTGCTGCTTACGATCGCGGACCGGCTGAGCCAGCCCGAGAACGCCTGGAAGCCTTTCCGACCGCCAGCGGGCTGGAGTTGGCCTCTCGCACCCCGCGTTTTATCCCCGACGGAATCGGTATCGGGGAGATCCTGATCCCGGAGCGCACTCTGCACACCAGGACCTCGCTGCATCGGACGACGAGATGGGGTGGGACTCTCAAGCGCCCGGCTCGGTGGCCCGCGAACCTAGGGCACACAGGCTCGAACCCACCACGACCCCGAGCGCCCCGAGGATGCTCAAGCCATTCAACTCCTCGGGTCTCATCAGGCCGGGGCTCAAGAGCCCGACAAGTCGCATTCCGAGAAGTGTGAAGAGCGGCGCGGTGGAGATGACAGCGCTCACTCGAGACACCTCCCAGTGTCCGAGTGCTTCGACGAACGCCCCATATGCGATGAGGGTATTGGCACAGCAAAACGCGAGCAACCCGACCTGGGGTCTCGTGAGGCCAAGGATCATGCTGAACCTTACCGGCGGGAAGAGCAATACGACCGCGGCGGAGTAAAGCAAGAAGAGGATCTGCTCTGAAGCGAGGAAGTGGAGGAGATGCTTCTGAGCGAGGGCGTAGGCCGCCCAGAGGATGGCTGCGAGGACCAACAGCATGACGCCAAGCCCAACGCCACCCGAGACGTGGGCAAGCTCTGGCAAACGTCGGTTGAAGAAAAGCAGCATTCCCCCGACGAGAACCACGAATCCGCTCCACTGCAAAGTGGTGAACCGCTCGCGGAACACGACAAGTCCGCCGAGGAGCAGGAGGAGGGGTGAGAGCTGGATGACCACCTGGGTGACAGTCGGGCTAGCGCGGGAAAGACCGAGAATATAGAGAACGAAGTTGCCCGTGAGGCCAAGAATGCAGATCCCGAGTGCCACCCAACCGCTGCGGGCCAGGGTGAGCGGCATCGGCAGTCTGCGTCTCAGCGTTAAGAAGAGCCCGAGCGCCATGCTGGCGACTGCGAAGCGATACCAGGTGATCGTAAGCGGGTCCATCCCGACGAGCAGCAGCTTGAGTGCGATTGGAAGGAGTCCCCAGAAGAGGGCCGTGGTGAGAGCAAGCGCGAATCCGACGCGCCAGTTCTCGCGGGTCGCGCGCATCAGGAGAGGCTTCGGCGGGCGCGAGACAAGGTTCGTCTCCGGCAGCGGGAACTCACACCCGCAAGGTTGGTCTCAGACCGGGTCCTCATACACGACGTCTGGGCGACCCGTCCTAGCGCTCGACGGCGCACTGCGAACCGGCGCGAGAGCCCCATCGAAATGAGAAGGTGGATGCGCCACCGAGCGGCGCGAGATCTAGGGCTGCGGTGACGACACAAGGTTGGGGGATGGGTGTCGGCAAGACCCCACGCCCGAAAAAATGTGAGAAGAGGGCTGCCCAATCGGGGGTTCAAGGCCTGGTGGCCTTGATACTATCAGAGCGCCGGTCCCCGGCGAAGGAGAGAGACCATGCCCACCCGCCGCAAGTCCACCTCACAGCGCAGGGTACCTGCTTCGGCAAAAGCCGCAGGAAAAAAGAAAGCCGCCCGCAAGAAGCCCTCGAGCCCGCCGGCAGGGCGCGGGCTTGATGCGCTTGCACGAAAGATCGTTCGCGCGGCCACCGATCTGTCGAAGGCTACGATTCAAGAGCTCTACACCGCGGACTGCGAATCGGCAGAGGCCGCCGGCGATCCCGCCCATGGCCATGAGGGTCTCGAGAAGAAGCTCCAGCAGTGGGAGCAGATGCAGAATGGTGTGCGCTGGAAGACCCGCAATGTATTGATTGGAAAGAACGTCATCTGCATCGAGTGGGATGCCGACGTCACCCTGAATGACGGGCGCACGGTGAAACTGCTGGAGGTCGCTGTTCATGAGATCAAGGGTGGGAAGATTGCGCGCGAGCGCTACTACTACAACCCGATGGCGTTGATGCCACCGCAAAACTAATGTGGGTCGGTTGAATACCAGGACGCGCGGGATTCCTCGAGCCGGCGGTCAATCCCCACAAGCCGGGCGGGAGACGCGGTGATGCCCGCCGCGAGATACGGGCTCCGACGCGCCTCGGTCCCGAATCGCCGGCGAAGCTACCGCGAGCCCGGTCATGCGCTTCGGCACGTCGCCCGCATTCAGTCGGAACCGTCCTTGACCCTTGCAGGGGCAGCCTGGCGGGGCTAGAGATCGCGATCGTCATTGGGGAGTAGCCGTCCTCCGGACGGAGGAGCGTGCGTCAACACACTTGGCCTTCCCGGCCATGGCGCATGCGGCCAGTCGGCTTGGCGAGACCTTTGGCAGGGATGTCCGGCACCGGGTCGGGTGGGACGTTCCGCCAATGGTCCGCCGATCCCGACCCGAGCCGGACTCCATGACACCGCTTCTCGGTACCTTGGCCCTCTTCCTCGGCTCGGCCGTTCTGATCTATCTGGCCTGCGAATACTTCGTAAACGGCGTGGAGTGGGCCGGCCACAGATTCGATTTCGGCCAGAAGGCAACGGGAACGATCCTTGCCGCCTTCGGCACCGCGCTTCCCGAAAGCGTGGTGACCTTTGTTGCCGTGGTCTTCGGGAAAACCCCAGCCCAAAAGGAGATCGGCATCGGGGCCGCGCTGGGCGGGCCGCTGGTCCTTGGAACGATTGCGTACGCCGTGGTGGGCTGGACGCTCCTCGCAAGCCGACCCAGACGGCGATCTACACTTCTTAACGTCAATCATCAGCACCTTAGCCGGGATCAGGGCTGGTTCCTCGTGATCTTCGGAGGAAAGGTCGCTCTTGGTCTCGTGGCTTTCGCCACAAAGCCCTGGTGTGGACTGATTTTCCTTGCTGCGTACGCCGCCTACTTCTGGAAGGAAACCCGGAGCCATCAGGACGAATCTGAAGGAGCGCTCGAACCCCTAAAACTTCGTCCGAGGGACGTCGAGCCACCGACGGGCTGGATTCTTCTGCAGACCTTGGCCGCCGTGTTGCTGATCTTCGTGGCGTGCCGTGTGTTCGTGAATCAGCTCAATCTCTTGGGGCCCGTCACAGGACTCTCCCCCCAAGTCGTGGCACTTCTGCTCAGTCCGATTGCGACGGAACTCCCCGAGATCCTGAACGCTGTGATCTGGGTGCGGCAGGGGAAGGAACGTCTCGCGCTCGCGAATGTCAGCGGCGCGATGATGATTCAGGCGACCGTTCCTACGGCATTCGGGCTGTTCTTCACCCCCTGGATGCTGAGTCGAGCACTGATTTGGGCGGCTGCCGTCACCGCAATTTCGGTCCTGACGCTCTACCTCCTCTTTCGACGTGGAAGGATGTCAGGTGAAAAGCTGTCCCTTTTCGCCGTCTTCTACCTCTTGTTCATAATAACACTATTTAATGTCGACTTCTGATGTCCTCGAAAAGAGCTGCTGCCTCTCGCTCCAACGAGAATCCGACGAAAACCCTGGGAAACGGGCGGGCTCTCGGGCGGTCGTCAGGAAATGCGGCTTGTGTTCGACACACCTGCCGCCGGAACGCGGCCCTCGGGCGTCAGCTTATCGATCACGTGCGGCAACACCGCGGCGAGACCTGTGGTGACCGCAGCGGGAGGAAGCCCAAGCTTCCCAGCGATCGTGCGAACCCGATCGGTCCCAAGAACGCTCTCGACCTGAGCAGGGGTGATCGGTTGGTTCGGTCCCGTGCCGATCCAGGAGGACACCGCGTTCCCGAGACCCTTGTCGTGGAAATCCTGCACCAGGCTTCCCAGTCCGCCGGTTCCTTTCGACTGGATGGCGTCGAGGACACCCGCCACGAGCCCAGAGGGATCGCTGCTCTTGTCGCCAATCGCGCCCTTTACCTGTTGAGAGAGTGTTTCCAAAAGTCCCATCACGCACCTCCTTGGCTGACCGTTATTGGGTGAGCCACTGGGCGACGCCGCCGTGGTGCGAGCAGCTACCGGTGTGATGCTTGCTATGCGAGTACGTGCCGTCCTTGCAAAGCGCTGTGGCACCTGTCGGGTCTGTGTTCGCGGCCGTCTTTGCCGCGGGTGCCGCAGGTGCCGGTGACGTCGCTGCTGCCTGGGCCTTGCTCGTCGCCTTCGGGGTTGCTGCCGCGGGAGCTGTGGTGGCGGGCGTGCTCGACGCCGCGCTGCCTGTCCATTCGGCAACGCCGCCGTGTCCCCTGCATGCACCCTTCTTCGAGGCGCTCGTCGTGTACGAGCCATCCTTACACTTGCCCGTAGCGTCCGCAGGCGGCGTCGGGGGTGCGGCTTGCGTCGCGGCAGTCGAACTCTTGCTCCCAGTGCTCTGCGGTGCCAGCCACTCGGCGACGCCACCATGTCCTTTGCAAGCGCCGCGCTTTGAGGCGCTCTCCGTGTAGGTTCCGTCTTTGCAATGACCCGTAGCGCCAGCGGGGGCTTCATCGGCTCTCGCAACTCCAATCCCGGCGCATACGAAGACGAACATCACGGTCAGAAGCGCGCGAAAGGGGATCATAGGAACCTCCCAATAGTGTGGCTGACCAGGTACTCCGCGTGGCGAGTCGCGGTGCGTCGCGCCCTTGCCTCGCAGAAATGTGGCCCGCTGAGACGACGCGGCCTCTGGCGTGCTCGGCGAATTGCTGTGCCTTACGGCGCGGCACCAGACGGCGGGCGTGCCCGCTTGTCTACGCTCCCTTCAAGGGTCCAGAAAAACGAGCATATAGGATCTCACATACGAGGCGAAGAGAATCTTCGTCCTAAAGGCGGCGCGATGAGCGGCTCCGAAACCGACCTTCTTTGCGCCGAGCCTTCGTTCCCGCCCTCCGCTCGTACCGGACCCCGCGAGAATGAGGGAGGCGATACCGGCGACCCTGAGGATCGAGACGAAGGCCGCTCCGGAATGCGTTTGCCGGTCCCCCAGCGCCTGGCTTCCTTCTTCGAGGGGGAGCCGCCAACGCGTCGCAAAGTTGCGTGCTCTGAGGAGGCGGCTGCTTCTTCTTGAGCGGGAACGGCTGAACGGGTCCTTCCGCCCGCACCGGACCGCGCCCTGGAGCAGCTGGGTCGCGGGGAGCGATTCCGGTAACTCGGCGGTTGGCCCTGCCCTCCGTTTCCACCCCCGCGGCTGCAGCTTCGGCTGAATCCCGGCGAACCTGCGCCAGGGCCTGCCCGCCGGCTCCCCTCCCCCAGGGCTCCAGGCGCTCAACGTGAGGCCCCCGTGAGCCGATCAATAAGGGGTAACGCGGAGGCAAGACTGGCCAGGATGACGCTGCATCTGCGAAGCCTTGCCGCCGCGACGCTCCTCGTACTTGGAGCCGGCGCCACCATGCCGGAGCGAGCTACGGCCGATACCTACGGTTCCGTAGCGCGCCAGATCGAGGGGCTCCGTCGCGAGGCGGCGGACTACGAAGCCGCCGGGCTCGAGCGAAGGGCGTGGGCAGCCTACCAGCATGCGATTAAGCTCGGTGACACGAGCCAGAGCACTTTCGACGGCCTGCGTCGCACGACGCAGGCAATTAAGGCGCACAGCGGCGCGGGCGCCTCTTCGCAGTCCGCAACAGGAAATCCCAATCCGGCAAGTGGTGGCGGAGCAGGCGGCAGCGCCTACGAGCATTCGACCACCCCGCCGGGGCAATCAGACGCCGTCCAAGGACCGGAGGGCAGCGGGGGAGCTCCTCAAGTCGGGCCCACGGCGGGTCGCGCGAAGACGGCGGGCCCGGCCGCATCTCACGCCGCGACAGCCGATCCTATCGCTCGCTGGGAGCGAAACCTCCCGTTCTCAGGGTTCCTTCTGATCGGCCTCGCAGGATTCATCCTCACGTATCTTGCTCGCTCGCTCCGCGGCCGCGGAGACCTGCTCGCCGTCATCGACTACCCTCCAGAGTGTCGGGGGGAGTTCAGCGTTCGGCTTGTTCGACGCGTCGAAGCCCCGCGACCTTCTGAGGGAGCGCGGAATCCAGCCGACGACGCCGGAGCGAAAGCGCGGCGCTCTTCTCGCTTCGAACAGCACATGGTCGCCAGGGAGGCTCACTTTCGCGGTGTTCCCGCACGCCAGTATGGGGTGATCGTAGAAGGTGTTCTTCGCGACGCGCAGGGAGACACCCCGATCCAGCGCTGCCTCGAGCAGAAGTCTGTTCGGGTCTCCCGTGGCCTCACCGAGCGACTCCAGTTCGAGTTCGAACCGCACGAAGCTCCGGTGGAGGTCGTAGCGCTGTGGAAGGGTCGTCCCCTTTCCAAGGCGCGGGTTGGCGTGCGGGGTGATCCGGGGTCGGTCCGGTTCTCTCTCGACGGAGTCCGCCGTCTCGCATTCCCGCGCGGGGAATACGAGCTTCTGATCGGCGGGAGTGACCTCGTGGTCGAACGAAAACTCGTGATTGATTCATGGCGCCCCGTCCGGTTGGCGATTGAGCTCTCGGCTGGAGAAGGGCTTGCTTTCTCCGGCTGTCCGGCAGCGGTTGAACCTTATCTCCAAGGTGATCTTTGGGCGGCTGCGCGCGCCCTGGAAGGTGTGGGTCAGGCCGTTCTGGCCCACCGTCTGCGCGCGCGCCATCACGCGGCGCGCGATGAGGCTGAGCGAGCGGCAGAAGAGTTCGAAGCGGCGGGAGATCTGACACAGGCAGCGGATCACAGGGCGGCCGCCGGGCAAGTCGATCGAGCCGCCGAGCTCTACGAGCGGAGCGGCGATCACGCTCGCGCGGCCCGGCTCTATTTGTCCGCCGGGCAAGCCTCGCGTGCCGGGGCAGCGTTTCAGGCGGCGGGCGACTTCCAGGCGGCAGCGCGCTGTTTCCGGGAGGTGGGGGATGCGGAGCGCCTCATCGACGCGCTTGAGCAAGCGGGTTCGCTGCTCGAGGCCGCGAAGCTGGCCTCGGAGCGCGGGGACTGGATCCGTGCGGTACGGACTCTCCAGCAAGTGACTCCTCGTGACCCAGATTACGCTTCCGCTTGTCAACTCCTGGCTCGCGCGTACGATGCACAGGGGAAGACCGAGCTCGCGCTGCACAAGCTCGATGAGTCCATGACGCTCGCCGGTACGGACACGGTGCCGGTCGACGTTCTCGAGTGGTACGCGGAGGTGCTTGAGAAAGCGGGTCGCGCACAGCAGGCACTCGGGGTGCTGGAGCAAGTGCGGAGCCGATCGCCGAGCCGAGCGCATCTCGGCACGCGGATCGACGAGCTACGCAAGCGGATCAGCGTCCAGCGCATCGCATTCGACACAGCCGAACGCGCCGACCACGGCGCACCGGCCTTCCCGCTGGGAGGTCGCTACGAGATTCTCGAACAAGTGGGTCGCGGCGGGATGGGCATCGTCTATCGGGCGCGCGACAAGCGGCTCGATCGAATCGTCGCCCTAAAGCGCCTCACCGATGATCTGCGAGACCACCCGAGGGCTGTAGAACTCTTTCTCCGCGAGGCACGGAGCGCGGCACGTCTGAACCACCGCAACATTGTCACTGTCTATGATGTCGATCAGGAAGAGGGAATCCTGTTCATCACCATGGAATTTCTCGAGGGCCAGTCCCTGAATACGATCCTGCGGCGCATCGGTCAACTCACCCCCCGCGACGTCGCACGGTTCGGGCTCCAAACTGCTACCGGCCTTCAGTTCGCCCATGACCACGAGATCGTGCACCGCGATATCAAGCCCGCAAACCTGTTCCTCCCGAAAGATCGCACACTCAAGATCATGGACTTTGGGATCGCGAAGATGCTGGCTGAGGTGAGGCAGGGTGCCACGGTGATTGGTGGAACCCCCGCCTACATGGCTCCCGAGCAGGCCGCGGGTCGGCAGGTGGACGGACGCGCAGACCTCTACGCCCTGGGAATCACGCTCTATGAAATGCTGACCGGGGTCGTCCCGGATTTGCCGGGAGATGGGGCACGGCCGAACACTCGCGCGGCGGCAGACCCGCGAGGGCGCTCGCCTGGGGTACCGGATGCCCTCGCGGAACTCATCTTGAAGCTCGTTGCGCAGCGCCCGGAAGACCGCCCGGCCCACGCGAGAGATGTGAGCGCCTGTCTTCAAGGAGTTCTGGAAAAGCTTGGTTCCTCTGGCGGAACGCCCGCGGCTCCCGCGCGATCGCCCGAAGGCGTCTGAGCCGGATCACAAGCGCGTCGCAGCGACGATCGCGTGCGGAGGACGGGCACCACCTTCGTGGATTTCGCCTCGTCGCCGGAAACTCCAGGGGCTCGTTCATTCCCTCTTCTCGGGTAGGAATCCGGATCCAGTCCCGGGAGGGGTAACTCTCCCCGCCGAAGACGCTGCTCATTGCGCCGACGGTCCGCCTAGAGACAGGCCAGGTGCGGCTTTTGCCGGCACCCGGGTGTTCGTGCGCGGCAGGGGCCCCAGATCGCTGTTCGGCGCCCGTCCCCTCGTCGAACCTCGCGCAGCTTGCGTTAAACTCCGCCTCCGGTCGTCTCGCTCATCCCGGTAGAGGAGGAGATCTCATCATGACTGCTTTGCCCCCTGCTACGACGTCGCCCAAGGAGTACATGGAGAACTGGCTGCCGAAGGCGGTTGCTGAGGCCGGTCTTCCTGAGAACACGAAGACCGTTGACGTGAGGCTCGGC
>DAIOWK010000021.1:0-21235 GCA_036758525.1 Myxococcota bacterium | reverse complement strand
AGCTCTGTCTGCTCTGCGATCCCGCGACGAATGGGGGGCTGCCGGCCAACCTAGTGGCTGCGTCGGGGGCGGAGCGCGTGACCCATCACGGCTTCAAGGCGATGCAGATCACGGCTTCGGCGCTCACTGCCGAGGCGCTCAAGCTCACGATGCCGGCCAGCGCCTTTAGCCGCAGCACGGAGTCGCACAACCAGGACAAGGTCAGCATGGGGACCATCGCGGCGCGCGATAGCCTGCGCGTGATCGAGCTCGCAGAGACGGTGGCGGCCATCGCGACCCTCGCCGTCTGCCAGGGGGTGGATCTGCGCAATGGCGAGGCGGGCGCGCTGCGCAGCCGTGCTTTGCACGACATGGTGCGCAAGGCCGTGCCCCAGGTCTTCGCGGACCGCCGCCAGGACCACGACATCTCGCGGGTGCTCGAGCTGCATGCCGCCGGCGACCTTCTGGGGCGCGATCTCGACACGCGATGAGCGAGCGCCTGCACGAGACAGAGATCGAGCTTGAGATTCCCTTTCACGATGTCGACGCGCTCGGGGTGGTCTGGCACGGGCACTACTACAAGTACCTCGAGCTCGCGCGTACGAAGCTCTTGCGCTCTCTCGGTCTTGACGCCGGTGATTTGATCGGCCCGCGCTACCGCTTCCTCGTGATCGAGAGCCGCTGTCGTTACGCCTTCCCATTGTTCTATGGTGATCGTGCGCGCGTGTCCGCTTGGCTCCGAGACTTCAAAAATCGGGTCTTCATCGCCTACGAGGTCACGAACCTTTCTCACCAGCGACGAGCGGCGCGGGGCCACACCGTGCTAGCCACCCTCGATGCCGAAGGCCGCATGCTGCTTGAAACGCCGCACCCGATCTTGAAGCGGATCGCCGGAGGGCAGGGGTGAAGCCTGGTTCCGCGGCGCTCGTCGCGGCTGCGGCATTGGCCTGCTTGGCCGCGGGCAGTCCGGCACCTGAGGTTCCGCACGGCACGCTTACGCTCGAGACGCTGATGCACCACATGGCGACCACGAGCGGGGTGCGTGCCGAGTTCCACGAGGTGAAGCAGATTGCGCTGCTCGAACAACCCCTCGAGAGCGACGGCACGCTCTACTTCATCCCTCCGGCGCGCATGGCGCGCATCACGCGCGCGCCGGGAGCAACGACCCTCGTGATCGATGGCCCACGCATGTCCTATCGGGACACGACCGGCGGCAACAGCGTCGACCTCTCGGCAAACCGGGTGGCACGAACGATCGTCGAGAACTTCGTGGTGCTCTTCAATGGCGATCTTGGGGCGCTGCACGAACACTACAATGTGAGCTTCGAGGCCGACGGCGCGCGTTGGCAGATGAGGCTCGTGCCGAAAGGGCCACCGGTTTCCCAGCTCATCGCATCGATCGAGCTGCGCGGCGACGGTCCTGCGCTGCAGGAGATGGTGGTGGTGGAGAAGGAGGGCGACAAAACCACGACTCTCTTCCACGACGTCGTGACGGATACCCGCTTCAGCCCCGAGGAACTGAGCCGCATTTTCCTTGAAAAGGCGCCTGCCAAGGTCCCGTGAACCCGCGCCACTCGCTCTTCCTCCTGGCACTCGTGCTGGCGGGCGTGACGGTCGTCATCGCCACGCGGCTCACCTTCGGTACGAACATCACGAACCTCATGCCGGCGGGCACCGAGGGCACGCTCGCCGACATCTCGCGGCGCCTCACGGAGACGGAGCTCTCGCGCACGATGGTGCTGTGCGTGGGCGCGCCCGATGCCAAGACGGCCGTCGAGGCGGCGCACGAGTTCGCCGATGTGCTGCGGGGGATGGCGGGCATCGCCTGGGTGCGGGCTGGCATCGATCCCGAGGAGATGAAGGCGGTTTACGAACTCTACTTCCCGCGGCGATTCTATTTCCTGTCCGACGATCCCACGCGCATTTCGGAGCTTACGAGCGATGCCGCGCTGCGCGCGCAGGCCGCGCGCATGAAGGCGGAGCTCGCGCTGCCCACGGCTCCCCTGCTCAAGCGCCTGATCGCGCCCGATCCCCTGGGCAGCTTCCGAAGGATTCTCGAGCGCTTCCAGGACCAGCAGCCGCCGCTCGACGTGCTCGACGGCCAGTTCGTGACGCACGATGGGCGGTTTGCGGTGCTCTTCCTCGGTACGAAGCCCTCGGCCTTCGATGGGAAAGCTCAGCAACGACTTCTGGCCGAGCTTGAGGGGCGCTTCGACGAGATCGCCGCAAAGCATGGCGGCGCACTCACCCTCGAGAAGAGCGGTGCCAACCTGTTTGCGGTGGCTGCCGAACGCAGCATTCGCGGCGACGTCGATTTCGTGACGGCGCTTGCGGTGCTGAGCGTCCTGCTCTGGTTCCACGCGTTCTTTCGATCCGGCTGGAGTCTCTTGCTGACCGCCGTCCCCATGGTCTCGGGACTGGTGGTGGCGACCGGCCTTGGCGTTCTCGTCTTCGGCCACTTGGATGGTCTCACGCTCGGTTTCGGGGCCGCTCTGATCGGTGTGGTGGTGGACTATCCGACCTTTCTCCTCTGCCACCTGTGCTTCTCGCCCCACCGCGGCGACGCCGAGAGGACGTTACGACGCACGAGACCCTCGATCGCGCTCGGCGGACTCACGACCATGGCCAGCTTCGCCGGTCTCGGTCTCACCTCCTTTCCCGGCTTCCGGCAGATCGCATTCTTCTCGGTGGTGGGTGTGGGCGGCGCTCTTGCGGTAACGCTGTTCGTGCTTCCGCCCCTCGTTTCGCCGGCGGAGCGCGTACCGGCGCTCTCCCGCGCCGTCTCGAGGGCTCTCGGCGCCGTGGTCCTTTGGCTCAGGCCGCGGCCTGCGGTCCTTGCCGCCGTTGCTGGCCTGATCCTCGTCCTCTCGGTTCCGCTCCTCCCCCGCCTCGTCTGGGTCGATGACCTGACCAAGCTCTGGCGCGTGGATCCGGCGCTGCTCGCGGAGGACCAGCGGGTCCGGGAGCGGGTCTCCCAATTCGATACCGGCCGCTTTGTGATCGCCTTGGCTCCGGATCGCGAGGCGGCAGTCGTGAAGAACGATGCGATCCACGGCCGACTCGCGGCCCTCGCGGCAAAGGGCGAGCTCGTGGGCATGCGCTCGCTCCACGCTTTCCTTTGGTCAAAGGAGCTGCAGCGCGAAAATCGCGCGGCCCTCCTGGCGGATCCCGGGCTCCCTGCGCGCGTGGTAGACGCCTTCTCCGCCGAGGGGTTCCGCGCGAGCGCCTTCGCTGGGTTTCCGGCAGCCCTCGCGGACGAGTCGACGCCACCCCTTGCCTTCGAGGACCTCGCCGCCTCGCCGCTGGCCGACCTCGTGCGTCCTTTGCTCGTCGAACTCGGAAGCGATACGGCGGTCATCACCTATCTCCAGGGCGTTCGGGATCCAAAAGCCCTTCAAGCCGCCCTGGCGCCGGTCGCAGGCGTGCACTTCTTTGACCAGCAACAGTTCCTGAACGACGTCTACGCAGAGTTTCGGAAGACCACGCTCGAACAGCTCTTCATCGGCAACGGTCTCGTGATCCTCCTCCTCTTTGTGCGCTATCGGCGGCTCCGCCCGGCCGTCGCCGCCTTCTTTCCCTGCACGCTCGTGGCGCTGCTCTTGCTCGGATCCTTCGCGGCGCTGGGCGTCGAGACGAATCTGCTCCATGTCGTCGGCCTCGACATGGTGATGGGAATGGGCGTCGACTACGGGATCTTCGTGGTCGACAGTGCCGCCGACCCTGAAGAAATGGGCACGACGATGCTCTCGGTGTTCGTGGGCAGTTTTACGGCGATTCTTACCTTCGGGGTACTCGCGATCTCCAAGCATCCCGCTCTGCGCGCCCTTGGCGTCACGGTCGGCGGCGGGCTCTTCCTCTCGTTTCTGCTGGCGCCCCTCGCTCTGTTGCTGGTGGGAGCGCCCAAGCGACGCGTGAATGCGTAATTCCGCGTACGCGATGGTGGTGGGGGCTGCGCTCGCGGCACCCCTTCCAGGCTGCGCCACGCTGGGCCTCGCGCTGAACCGCGCACTCCCGGATCAGGCACGCGAATGCCCAGGCCCGTTGGTCCCGACCGAGGAGATGCTCGGGGACTTCGTCTTGCAGCAGAACGTTCGCGTGCAAGGGGAGGACCTCGATTGGGCGCTGACTCTCGTGTCACAAAAGCGAGGGCAAACCCTCGTGCTCGTCGGCCTGGACCCCTTCGGCGCAAAGCTGTTCACGCTCACCCAGCGCGGCACCGAGGTCACGGTGGAGCGACCCCGCGGGCGTCTACCGCTGCCCCCGGTGAATCTTCTGCGCGATCTTCATCGCACACGATTCCTCCGTCCCGGGACGCCGCCGGAGCCGGGGGTGACGATCGTATCTGACCAGGCCGGTACGGTTCGGATTCAGCATGCCGCGTGCGGGTACAATACGACGCTCGTGACGGTCAAAGAGGACGCGCTGGCCGCGCCTTGAGAGGTATCCGAGCATGCAGCACCGGATCTCGCTGCCCATCGCGCTCAGTTTGCTCGTCCTCGGTTGCGCGAAGGCACCGCCCGAGGCGCCTGCGCAAGGCGCGGGCCAGACCCCGCGCCTTCGCTGCCGGACCGAGCTTGAGTACCGCCCGGGGCCGCTCGGTACGGTCGGCCAGTCCACCCCCGTTCAGAAATGTGAACCCATCGAGGTTCCGACACTTCCTCCGGGAGACCTCCCGAATCCCGGCGGAACGCCGGCCCCCACCACACAGACGGTGCCGGCCCCGAAGAGCGACGCGCCGCCGGCTGGCGACTGATGAAGCTCGACGGCGGGACTGTCGCCGTGACCGGCGCAACCGGTTTCCTCGGGCGCTATCTCGTTCGGGCCCTGCTCGAGCGGGGCGCGCGTGTCGTGGGCGTCGTGCGTACCCCGGAGCGAGGTCGCGACCTCGCCGCGTGGGGGGTTGAGTTGCGGCGTGCGGACCTCGCCGCGCCCAGGGACTTGGCCCGGGCCTTTGCGGGCGTCGACGCCGTGATCTCCAACGCCGCCCTGCTCTCGCTCCAGCCGCGGGCGTGGCAGGAGTTCGTGCGCACGAACGTCGACGGAACCGTTCACGTGTTCGAAGCCATGACCGCCGCAGGCGTGGGCCGGGCCGTGCAGATCTCTTCGGTCTCCGCCTATCGGAGCTATCGCCCACCGGTGCGAGAGGACAACCCTCTTTACGACGCTGCGACGCGGGGCAACCGTTGGAATGCCTACGGCCTCTCGAAGGCGCTTTCTGAAGCCGCGGCATGGCGGCTGGCGGAAAAAGCGGGGATCGCGCTCACCGCACTGCGCCCCCCGGGCATTTACGGAGCGTTCGATCGCAACTTCACCCGTGTCCACAAGCTTCTTGTGACACGGGCTCCTGTTACTCTCTATCCTGTGCTGATGCGGTTCTGCCTGGTCTATGCCGGTGATGTGGCCGACGCCGCGGCGCGCTCCCTCGAAAATCCAATTGCCGAGAACAAGGCGTACAACGTACCGGGCGACGACCTCTCGGCGTGGGAGTTCGCCGAGGCATGGGCGCGCGCGGGCGCGCGGCGCGCGCTTCGCATCCCGCTCCCGTTGCCTTACCGCAGAATCTATTCGGGGGAGCGCATCCGAAGGGATCTCGGCTGGCGGCCCCGGCCCTACGAGGCGGGGATCCGGGAGCTGCTGGCGACGGAGGCGGCGGCGGAGTGCCCGGGCAAGGCCGGGCCCCCCTAACGTGCATCGCAGCGGCGCATGGTCTATCCCTCTCTCCATCGCCGTCGCGCGTGCGGATGGCGCTTGCGAAGCACACGAACCGAGCACGCGCTTTTTCAATTCATGGGAGTTTTGGGAGGACTGAGCGATGGCGAAGCCGTTCCGTTTCGGCGTGCAGGTCCACGATCTTCCGCCCGAGGGCTGGGGCGAGCGGGTACGGCGCTTCGAGGCGCTCGGCTACTCATCGATCTTCTGCCCAGATCACTTCGGGGTGCAGTGGGACCCCACGGTACTCATCACTGCGGCGGCTGCAGTGACACAGCACCTCAAGGTCGGGACCCTGGTGTATGACGTCGACTATCGGCACCCGGTGGTTCTCGCCAAAGCCGCGGCCGCAGTCCACCTCGTCTCTCGAGGTCGCCACGAATTCGGAATCGGGGCTGGCTGGATGCAGAGCGACTACGAGCAGGCGGGCATGAGCTACGACCGGCCGGGGGTACGCATCGAACGCCTCGCCGAGGCCCTCGAGATCATCCGCTCCATGTGGTTGCAGGAGCGCACCTCGTTCGCGGGCAAGCACTATCAGATCAAAGACATCGCGCAGGCCGCGAAGCTGCCCAAAGGACAACGCCCGAAGATCCTGATCGGCGGCGGGGGGCCGCGCGTGCTTCGGCTGGCCGGCCGCCACGCGGACATCGTGGGCATCAATCCCTCGATGCGCGAGGGGAAGATCACGCCCCAGACCGCCGCCGATCTCGTGCCTGAGCGCGTGCAAGAGAAGATCGGCTGGGTGCGCGACGGTGCACAGCGCGCGGGACGCGCCTTCGAGGAGATCGAACTCAACTCGCTGGTGTTCGTGGTGGCGATCGCAGAGGACGTGAAGGGGCTGCGGACTGCGATCGCGAAAAACACGGGGATGACCGAGTCTCAGATCGCGGCGTGCCCCATCTTCCTCACCGGCTCCCCGGCGGAGATCCGCGAGAAGCTCGAGAAGCAGCGCGAGCAGACGGGCATCAGCTACATCGTGATCCAGGGAGATGATGTCGACCGCCTCGAGCGCTTTGCGGAGGCGGTGGTGCGACCGCTCAGCGGGAAGTAGCAGCCGCTCTGCGAGGGCCCGCGAGCCTGCGTTTTCGCGCGGTGCGTATCGCGTACTCGCCGGCGAAAAGCGCACCCATGAGGGCATAGGCGAGGACGCCGGTGTAAAGCGTCCACCACGCCAGCGGCGCCGCGACGGCGAGCCCGGCCACGGCTGCCGCGTTCGCAACGAAGAACACGCACCATGCAATCGTGGCCTGCCGGCAGTGGGGCACCATCTCCTCTTGGAAGCCTGCCGCGCTGATGCGGCGGGCGACGCGTTCGATGAGCGGTGGCCCGTGCCAGAGGGTCGCCGCGAACACGGCGAAGAGGCCAAGGCTCACCAGCGCAGGAAGCAAAAGGAGCGCGAGTTCCTTGCCCTCCGCAAGGGCGAGGAGGGCGGCGCCGCCGGCGAGCGCATGCTGTGCGGCGAGGGGCCGGAGCGGCTCGTGCCCGACCGCGCGGCGGACGCCAAACGAGAGAACAAGTCCGACCAGCACGACCGCTGCAGCGAGGCGCGGTCCCCTGTGCTCGAGCAGAACGCGCAGGGCGAAGGGGTAGGCGACCAGAGCGGGAATCGCGGCGACGCGCAGCGCGCCTGCCAAGCCTACTCTTCCCATCGCACGACCTTGCCGGAGGGCGTCGTTCGGAGCTTTTCCACGAACCTGAACTCGCGCGGGATCTTATAGCCAGCGAGGCGCTCGCGGCACAGCGCCACGAGCTCCGCGCGCGGCGGCGGCGCGGCGCGGTTGACTGGCTCGATCTCCGCCACAGGAATGTCGCCAAGGTGGGAGTGACAGCGTGCGGACACGCGGCTGCGACGCACCCCCGGATGCTCCTCGAGTACCGCCTCCACCTCCTCGCAGAAGAACTTCATGCCCGCGAGGTTGATGCGGTTGGCCCGCCGTCCGGCCAGATGGAGGTCGCCTTGCTCGTCGAACCATCCCTGGTCGCCCGTGCGGAAGCCGTCCGGTTCGAGCACCTCGCGCGCAGGCGTCCAGGGCTTGAGGTAGGCGTCGAGCATGCCCGTGCCCCGGATGCAGATCTCGCCGGTGTGGTCCGGTCCGGTCCGAGGCAGAGGCTTCCCGTCTTCGCCACGAAGCCACACCTGGTAGCCGGGCTGAGGTCGGCCCAGGGCTTGCGGCTTGGTCTCCGCACTCGCGAGGTTGATCACGGGCAAGCCCACCTCGATGATGCCCAGCGCCTGCACGAGCGGGCGTCCGAAGCGCGCCCGAAACGCTGCCGCGACGCCCGCCCGCAGTCCCTCCGCCGTCGACACCGCGAGCCGCAGGGTCGCGAGCCCCGCTCCCGAGGTGTCCTTTGCCAGGAGGTTGTAATGAAAGGGCGAAGCGTAGAAGACGGTTGCCGCGGCGCGCTGCGCCAGCTCGAGCACCGGGCGGGCGAGCGAACCGGTCGGCACGCAGACGCACGCGCCACGCGAGAGGTAGAGCAAGATCGACACCACGAAGTGGTGAGCCATGGGGAGCAGCCACATCACGCGGTCGTCGGGACCAATCGCGAGTCCCCGATTCGCGTTCTCAAGCCGCGCGCAGATTGCAGGATGGCCGAGGATCACGCCCTTGCGCTGGCTGGTCGTGCCCGAGGTAAAGCGCAGATACGCGGGCTGAAGCGCGCGGAAGGCCTCGTCTCCCGCGCCATCGACGGGCGCGAACGCCCGCAGACGCGTCAGCGAAAGATCCCCTCGCGCCTCGACGATGTGGTGGAGCTGCGCCTCGGCGCAGTGCGCCTCAAGGGCCCGATGGGTGGTGTCTTCGGGAATGGGCGCCAAGCAGCCGCCCGCCGCCAGGATGCCGAGCGCCGTCTCGACAAACGAGAGGCCTTGCTTTGCGATGAGCCCGCAGCGATCACCCTCCGCCACCCCGTGGGCACGCAGCCGCTCTTCAATCGTGCCGAAGCGCCGAACGAGCGCGGCGTAGGACACGTGCTGATCGGGCGTCCCCTCCCCGCTTGCGAGGAGGAGCGCCGGCGCATCGGGTCGGCTGCGGGCCGACGCGCGCACGAGGTCGACGACGTTCACAAGGGCGCATCCTTTTCGCGGAGCCCTTCTACCGCGCTCCGCACCCGCGCCGGCGATACGTCCGGGAGCGCCATCCCCTGATCGACGGCAAGGGCTGCCGCGACTCCAATCGCCTCGCCCGTCGCTAGGGCGGTCCCGATCACGCGCAGCGCGCCGAGCGCCTCATGGCTTGCGGAGAGGCAGCGGCCCGCCATGCCGAGCTGGGGATGCGATACCGACACAAGGGCACCGAGAGGGATGCCGCAGGGTCCTTCCGGGTACTCGAAGCGAGCGCGCAGGTGGTCGTGCCAGAGTTCGATCGGCCAGCTCGAGAGCGCGACCTCGTCGTCGCGGCGGCGGCCTCGCAGGACGTCGTCTCGTTCCACGACCACACGTCCGCGCAGCCGCCTGGTCTCGCGTACACCGACACGGCGCGGAAAATCTTCGAGGGCGCAGTGCGCGAAAGAGGGACGGGTCTCGCGCAGGAATGTGACGATCGCGCAGGCCCAGTTCCGGGCCTGTGCGTGAAGGGAATCCAGGCACGCCTGGTCGAGGGGGTCGAAGGGAAGGCCAGGCAGGCGCGGCAGATTGAGAGTCATGTACGCCTCGCCCGCCTCCTGCCCCGGGCGCACCAGCACAGATTCGCAACCGGGAGGCAGCGCCCCGCGACGCGTCGCCTCGGCCAGCGCGACCGACCATCGAACGCGCCCAAAACCGCAAAGCTCCTCTGGCGGAGCACCCCGCACCCGGAAGATGAACGAGGGGGCTTGGAGCAGCTCCTGTGGTGCTTGGTCGAAGGAAGCGCCGGCGAGTGCACCCACGGCGGCGTCGCCGGTGGTGTCGATAATGACGCGGGCCTCAACGCTGCTTCGTGTACCGCCTTGCGCCACTTCCAGGCCGGCGGGCCCGTACTGCTCGCGGGACAGCGTCGCCGACACGGCCTTGGCGCCGAGCCAGCAGTCAAGATTGCTCCGCGCGCTGCACGCGTGCGCAGCCACGCGCTCGAGCACGGGCGGGAAGGTGGGCAGCACCCATACCCGACCCGCCCGCTCTGGGGCGCCGGCGCCTCCTGCCGCACGGAGCGCACGGGCCAGACGCAGTGGGAATCCGGGGTTCACGGGGACGGCGTCCCCCGCCTCGGCGGACAGGTAGAGGCCGCAGATGGTGTGAACCCACGCGAGTGTGGCGTTCCCGCCCAGCACCTCCCCGCGCTCGACCAGAAGTGTGCGGGCGCCGAGGTCTGCAGCAGCGCATGCCGCCGCCAGGCCCGCCGTGCCGCCGCCGGCCACGAGGACGTCGTAGGCGCGCCGCGCGCTCACCGGCTGCCGTCGACTCCCAAGAGGTCTCTGCGCAGCTCGGCCTGGAAGGTCGACAGCTCGCCGGGTGAAAACACGCCTTGCTGGCGGACGTGGCTCACGTTGAGGTGCCCGGCGCGAAGGCAGAGCAGCGCTGCCGACCCCGGCGAAGCCATGACGCCGGCGGCATGGAAGCCGTTCAGGACCTCGGCGCCCAAGAAATGGGAGAGACCCGGAAGGAAATCGCCCGTGTAGGCGAAGAAGAACGAGGCCAGCTCTCCCTTTAAGACACGTTCCGCCATGCGCGCGTAGAGCCGGCTCGGCGCCCAGCGTGCAAAGTTCATGGCTGCAGCACCGTTTTCGATGAAGCCTTCGCGAATGCGTGCCAGGCGCTGCTCCTTCAGTACGCCGAGGAGCGTCGCAAAGTCCTCGACTTGCTCGGGCAAGACCTGGAACCAAAGCATAGACACGTGGCTGCGAAAGATCGCACTGGGAGCGCCCTTTGGCCGCAAATTTGCGACGACGGGGACGGCATAGCTTGCGGCCCTGAGATTGCGCTGGCGAAAGACGGCGTGGTGCGCCCGGATCACTGCGGCGAGGTAGAAGAGGACGGGTGTCAGAAAGCCCGCCTGGCGGTGGGCGCGCTCGACCGCCTGCTGTGTTTCCTCTTTGTCGTACGTCTCGACCGCGTAGTGCAGCGCTTGGGGAGTGCGACGCAACGGCCCGGCGAGGGAGCGCGGCGGTCGCGCCGCAAAGGCCGCCATGCGCGCCTGGTAGGCGCGGGCCTTTAGACCCCGCTCACGCGGGCCACGACCCCGGAGCGCCGCGCTGTCTTGTGCGCTCGCCGCCGCGATTCCAGCTCCCTCGGCCGGCGCGAGGTCGTCGGGCAGGCGCTCCCCACGGTGGCAGGCGGCCAGCCATTCGATGAAATGCTCACTCCCCGACCCGTCGAACAAAAGGTGGGCCCAGGTCATGGCGAAATCCGTGCCTTCGGCGCCGCCGCCGTAGCGCACGACGTCGAAGCCCAGGAGTTCGCCCCGGCGCAAGTCTTGCGTCCCGTTCAGGCGTTCAAAGAACACTTCCGGTGCATCGCCGCTCCGCCGGGAGGGGGTCTCGTGCACCCGCACCGGCGGCGCCGCATCGAGGCGAGCCCGCGGTGTGTCATAGACGGGAGGCAGCAACCCGAAAGGCCGCCGGATCGGTGCCCGCAGCAGAGGGTTCGCACGGGACACCCGTGCCACGAGGTCACAGAAGCCGGCGAGGTCAAAACCCGGCCCAAGACGTAGCACCAGCTGGGACAGATGGCTTGCGCCATTTCGCCGCCGCGCCTGCGCATCGAAGGCCCGCAGGAAGCAATCGGCCCCGGTCAGCGGAATCGGGGCCGCGGTTTGCCAGGAGCTCATGAGGCGCGGCGCTGAAGCTCGTAGACGCACGCCGCCAACGACTCGGCGCTCGCAAGGTTCTCGGGGGTCAAAAGGCTCTCGTCTACCCACACGCCGGTCGCCTCTTCAATCGCAAGCAGGAGCTGGGTCACGGCCAGCGAGTCGAGACCCGCGTCGACCAGGCTCGACCGCTCCGTGAACTCGCTCCCGACAGAGAGGAGCTGCGTGCGTAGGATGTCGAAGATGATCCGGACGAGCTCCGCTCGGCTCGGGGCTGCCACGGGGGTCGGGTTCCTCCTGCTGCGCCGCGACTGTAACACCGGCCGCAGCGACGCGGCACACGCCAACCCGCAGCGTCGCGAACCTGCGGGCCCTTGGATCTCCCGGTGGTGATGATAAGGTGGCGGCGCATGGTGGAGATCCCGGCCTCGGGTATTCGGCGGGTCGCGATCGTCGGGGGTGGGCCAGCGGGGTCGACGCTCGCCACCCTGCTCGCTCGCCGCGGGCTGGACGTGACCGTGTTCGCGCGCAACAAGCGCCCGCCCCTGGTGATCGGCGAGTCCTTGGTACCGGCGGTCGTCCCGTTCCTCCGCGAGCTCGGAATCGAGCAGGAAGTCGCTTCTTACAGCACTTGGAAGCCCGGAGCGACCTTCGTCCTCGATCCCACAGACCACATGAGCTTTACCTTTGCCGAGGTCCGGAAGGCCGTCACGAACTACTCCTACAATGTCCCGCGCGACTTGTTTGATGAGTCGATCCGACAAGCCGCCATCCGAGCGGGCGCGAAGCTCTTCGATGTGACGGCGCGGCTTGAGCGCTGCGGTGACACTGAACGACTTCGACTTAGCGAACCAACGCTGGCTGCCACGCAGGGCGCGCTCAGGGAGCAGCCGGACCTCATCGTCGACGCTTCGGGGCGCGTCCGCCTGATCGCCAATGCGCTCGGGCTCCCGACCGAGACGGGGCCACGGCGCGACACCGCGCTCTTCGCGCACCTCGAAGGCGTGCCTCTGATCTGCGAGGGCCATGTTCACACCGATCGCATGGATCGCGGCTGGTGCTGGCGGATTCCGCTCCCGGGGCGCGTGTCAGTGGGCATCGTCGTGCCGGGGGACTTCATCCGCGGCTTCGGTGACACGATCGAGGAGCAGTACGACAGCTATCTGCGCAAGGACGGCACGACCGCGGCGTGGGGCAGCTCGGTCAAGCGCCTCACGCCTGTGATGAGGTACACGAACTACCAGCTGCTGACGCTGCGCGGGACCGGCCCCAACTGGGTGCTCCTGGGCGACGCCTTCGGGTTCGTCGATCCGGTGTTCTCGAGCGGGCTGCTCGTCGGTTTCGACGCGGCGACGCTGCTTGACAAGACCATCGCGAATCCCTCGGAACGCCGCTTCCAATTCTTCGCACAGCACGTGACGGACCATCTGCGGGCCTGGCAACGCGTCGCCGGCTACTACTACAACGGTCGCTTATTCACGCTGCTGAAGCTCGGGAACGAGGTCCGCGAGACATTCCTCGGCAGCATCATGAACTGGCATTTCGAGACGCATCTGCCCCGCGTCTTCACGGGCGAGGCCACGACCCACCGCTACAGCCGCGGCCTCCTGCACTTCATGACCCACTACGGTCTTGCGCGAAGCGACCCTTCAAAGCTTCAGGTGAAATAGAACCGTCATGCGCTTCCACCGTGAGTCTTCCCGCGAAGCCTACGATGCGATCGTGATCGGGAGCGGGATCGGCGGTCTGACCACCGCTGCGCTCTTGGGAAAAGAAGGTCGGCGGGTGCTCGTGATCGAGCGGCACGACCGGCCGGGGGGCTACGCGCACGGATTCCGCCGGCGCCGCTATCGCTTCGATTCGGCAGTGCACCTCATCGGGGGCTGCGAGCCAACGGTCTTCGAAGGGGGCGGGCTGGTCGACCGTCTGCTGTGCGGCCTCGGGGTGCGTGAGCGATGCAGGTTTGTGCGGATCGATCCCTTCTACAAATCCGCGTTCCCGGGATTTGAGATGCATGCGCCGGCCGGTCTGGATGAGTTCGTGGCGGCGCACAGCGAGCGCTTCCCGGCCGAGGAGAAGGGGCTGCGCCAGCTCGTGCAGCTGTGTCTCGACATTCGCCAAGAGGCGCAGCGAGCGCCGGATTTTCTCCTGATTTCGGACCTGGTCCGCCTTCGCAAGCTCTATCCGACGCTTGTCCGTTACCACCGCGCGACCCTCGGGAAGGTCATGGACGAGCAGCTCACCGACCCCCGGCTTAAAGCCGTGTTTGCGACACTCTGGCCCTACCTCGGGCTGCCCCCGTCGCGGGTCTCCTTCCTCTATTGGGCCACGATGCTGATGAGTTACGTCGCTGACGGCGCGTACTACTGTGAAGGTGGCTTCCAGCGCCTCGCAGACGCGTTGGTGCACGCTCTCGAAACCGCAAGCGGCGAGCTCCTGCTGAAGAGTACCGTCCGTCGCATCACGGTCGAGAACGGCCGGGCCTCGGGGGTCGTTCTCGACAATGGCCAGCGCATCACCGCACCGGTGGTGGTCTCGAACGCGGACGCTCGCCAGACCTTCGAGGAGCTCGTGAGCGCCGAGCATCTTCCGCCGGGCTTTCTCCCCAAGCTACGCCGCATGCGCACCTCCGTGTCCGCATTCGTGGTGTATGCGGCAGCCCGCTTGGATCCGCGAGAGCACAACGTCGAGCATGAGAACTTTCTCTACACGCACTGGGACCACGACCAGCACTTCGCCGACGCCTGTCGCGGAACACCGTCCTGGCAGAGCGTGACAGTGCCAACACTTGTCGATCCGACCCTCGCGCCTCCCGGCGAGCACATCTTCATTCTGACGACGCTGCTCTCCGCCGACCCCACATGCTCCTGGCGAACGGGCAAGCGGGAACTTGTGGAGCACATGCTGGACGGCGTCGAGGCTCGCTTCCCGGGCTTTCGCTCGCAGCTCACGTTCTGCGAGGGTGCGTCGCCGCGCACCATGGAGCGCTACACGTTGAATCAGGGTGGCGCGATCTACGGCTGGGATCTTGCTCCCGACCAGGTGGGGCCTGGGCGGCTGCCTTCGAGCGCACCCGTCGAGGGTCTTTTCCTCGTCGGCCACTGGACGCGGCCAGGGGGGGGTGTCTACGGCGTCATGACTTCGGGTGTGGACGTCGCGCGAAGGATCAGCGGTACCCCGAGCGACAGCCTGCTCGCTCCGCCGCGCCGGCCCGGCTGATGGCGCGAAACGTTCTCGTGACGGGCGCCTCCCGCGGGATCGGCCGCGCGATCGCAAGGGCGCTCGCGCGTCAAGGTTTCGACCTGGCGCTCAACTATCGAGCCGACGAGGAAGCGGCGAAAACGGCGCAGGCGCTGGTCGAGGCCGAGGGCGCTCGTGCCCGCCTCCTGCGTTTTGACGTGTCCGAGCGTGCGGCCACGGCCGCGGCGCTGGAAGATGACATGGAGGCACACGGCCACTACTGGGGCGTGGTATGCAACGCCGGCCTCCACGCCGATGCACCCTTCCCCACCCTGAAGGCCGAGGCTTGGGACAACGTGATCGGCGTGAATCTCGACGGCTTTTACAACGTGCTGAAGCCGGTCGTGATGCCGATGGTGCGGGCGCACGAAGGCGGCCGCATTGTCACGGTTTCGAGCTCCTCGGGGGTCACCGGCAATCGAGGCCAGGTGAACTACAGCGCGGCGAAGGCGGGAGTAATCGGCGCGACCAAAGCCTTGGCGCAAGAACTCGCGAAGCGGGAAATCACCGTGAACAGCGTGGCGCCCGGTCTGATCGATACCGAAATGATCGAAGGTGCTCCGATCGAGGAGATCCTGAAGCGCATCCCGATGCGCCGACTCGGCAAACCCGAGGAGATTGGCGCGGTCGTCGCTTTCCTGTTCTCCGAGGGCGCGGCCTATATTACCGGGCAGGTGCTCCAGGTGAACGGTGGAATCATCTAAAGGTCCCCTGGCGGAAGCGGCATGGGAAAGACGTATCCGGAGATCGATGAGCGCATCGCCGAGTTCCTGGGCAACCAGCACGTTTTCTTTGTTGCCACGGCGCCGCTCTCGGCAGAGGGGCGCGTAAACCTCTCGCCGAAGGGCCTCCACAGCTTCGCCGTGCTCGATCCCCGCACGGTCGCCTACCTCGACCTGACCGGCAGTGGGATCGAGACGATCGCCCACCTGCGCGAGAATGGGCGTATCACGCTGATGTTTTGCGCCTTCGAGGGCCCGCCGAAGATCCTGCGTTTGCAAGGCCGCGGGGAGGTGATCGAGCCTGGACACTCCGCGTGGGAGGACCTGGCTGCGCGCTTTCCCTCCCATCTCGGCGCCCGCGCCGTGATCCGAGTGCGTGTGGAGCGCATCGCGGACTCGTGCGGCTACGCCGTGCCTTTGATGCGCTTCGAGGGCGAGCGCGACCAGCTCGCGCTCTGGGCCGAGCGGAAGGGGCCCGAGGGGCTAAGCGCGTACCGGGCCGCGCACAACGAGACCAGCATCGATGGTCTCCCGGGTCTTGCGAGCGCAAGGCAGGTGAATCCCCGCGCACCCACAAGGTCGCGCGGGTAGCCGCCTGGGTCGTTCGGGCTCTCGGATCCTGGCGAGGGAGACTACGCAAGAGACTCCCCAGCCTCTGGTCGCGGGAGGAAAGCGACTTCGTTAGCCGAAGCTCGGCGGATGTCGATCCTTCCAGGGCCGCGCCTGCTCGAGCTGCGCCGCAAGGCGAAAGAGCGTGGCTTCGTCCCCGTAGCGTGCAGCGAACTGCATGCCGATCGGGAGTCCATCCGAAGACCAGGCCAGCGGCACGGACATCGCCGGCTGACCCGTCATGTTGAAGGGTGGCGTGAACGGGAATGCGTGGGCCTGACGGCGGTGGATCTCCTGCGGAGGGACGCGTACCGGGTCGATCTGGCCGATGGGCGGCGGCGCTGTCCCCATCACCGGCGAAAGCCACACGTCGAGCGTCTCAAAGAACTGCGCGAGCTGTCGCGTGAGCCGCGCGAGCGCCCGCCAGCCGCTCGCCATCTGCTCGCCCGTCACAGCGCGCCCGCGCTCGATGATCGACCAGGTGAGGGGCTCGAGCTCCTCTTCGCGCAGCGCCCGCCCCTTCCGCTCCGCAAGTTCAGAAGCCGCGGCCGCCATGTTGGAGGAGGAGATCGGACCAAGCGCCAGGTAGAGGGCTAGCTGGTCGACGCCGAGCTCTCGCTCCTCAAGATCGTGGCCGAGCTCTGTGAGGAGCTCCACAGTGGCGTCGAGGGCGGCAAGCACCTCGAGATCGAGTTTCCCTCCGTCGGGCCGGGCCCGTGTGAAGCCGACGCGCAGGCGAGAGGGTGGCCGTTCGATCTCCTCGAGATACGGCCGTTCCTTCGCGGGAGAGGCGAAGGGCGCACCCCGCTCGGGATAGCCGGTGGCGTCCAGGAGCGCCGCGCTGTCGCGAACCGTGCGGGTCACCGCATGATGCACGGAGAGCCCGAAGGCACGCAGGACCTCCTCCGGGTACACGGGATTGCGATCCCGTGTCACCTTGAGCCCGAACAGCCCGCAGCATGCGGCGGGAATCCGAATCGACCCCAAGCCGTCCGAGGCATGTGCAAGCGGCACCATGCCCGAGGCGACGGCCGCCGCCGCGCCTCCGCTCGAGCCTCCCGCGATATGTTCGAGATTCCACGGATTGCGGCAGGGCCCGAACAGGCGTCCCTCGGTCGTTCCGGTGATTCCGAACTCAGGGGTGTTCGTCTTCCCCGCCAGCACGAGGCCCGCCGCTCGCCAGCGTCGCGCGAGCTCGCCGTCGGCCGCGGGCACGTGATCGCGCAGCGCCACGCTGCCGTCCGTGCGTGGCATGCCCGCGACGTCGCAGTTCAGATCCTTCACCAGGAAGGGGACGCCGCGAAACGGGCCTTCTGGCAGAGGCCCCCGGGCGGTGCGGCGAGCTTCTTCGTAGGCGCGGTAGACCACAGCGTTCAGTGTCGGGTTGTGCTTCTCGATGCGATCGATCGCCGCTTCGAGGAGTTCCGCGGGCGAGAGCGCTCGCTGGCGGATCAGCTCCGCGAGCCCGAGCCCGTCATAGTCGGCGTACTCCGCGAAGCCCATTGCGTGTCCTTCAGGCGGCTATCCTACGGCGCGGCTCCCCGTTGCGGAAGGCCGTCGTCCAGGTTCGGGCCGAGGTAGCATGCGGCATGGGCCGGGCCCGCATCGGTAACCATCTCAAGATGACGCTGGCATTCGGTCTACGGACGGAGAGCCGCGCCTTTTACAGGGACATCTTGGCCTGCCGTGCGCTCCCGAGCCCGCGGCCCGAACTTGATCTTTGGGAGTTCGAAGGGAGGCTTCGTCCTTGGCCTATTCTTCGTCCCTCCCGACGAGGTGCTCTCCGAGGCCCAGCACGAACGTGCCACGTGGCTCGAGATCTAGGTGACGGACCCTACCGCCGTGAAAGCCCGCCTGCTTGCCTTCGGCGTGACCGAGGTCGTCTACGAGGACCGCACGCGTTTCTATTTCCGCGCCCCGGGAGGCTGCGTCTTCCGATTGGCGGTGCTGGGCGGTGGGATTTAGGAGGGAGGATGGCGATCGAGCTCGACAAGGAACGGAAGGAGCGCATCGTACGCGCGATCCAAAACTACTTCGCCGAAAAGCTGGATCAGGAGATCGGTCACCTCGGCGCGGAGCTGCTCCTGGAGTTCTTCGTGAAGCAGGTCGGTCCTGCCATCTACAATCAAGCCGTGAAGGACGCGCAAGCCTTCCTCCAGGACAAGCTGATGGACCTCGATGGCGTGCTCTATCAGCCGGAGGAGTCGCGCTCGCGTTGACGCGGTCCGCATCCAAAGCCTACGGGCTCGTGATCTTTGACTGCGACGGAGTCCTCGTCGACAGCGAGCCGATCGCGAACCGCTTGTTCGCCGAGATGCTCTGCGCCGAGGGGCTCATCCTCACCACGAGCGAGACGATGCGTCGCTACATGGGTCGCTCCCTTACTTCTTGCCGCGCGCTGATCGAGACGGAGCTCGGGCGGCCCTTGCCCCCGGGTTTCTTTGTGGAGCTCCGTGAGCGCACGCTTCACGCCTTTCGCCACGAGCTGCGTCGCGTGGAGGGCGTAGGCGAGGTGCTCGACCAGATTTCGACGCCGGTCTGCGTGGCAAGCAGCAGCGCCCATGAGAGGCTGCGTCTTTCGCTCGAGGTCACGGATCTGCTCTCGCGCTTCGAGGGCCGGATCTTCAGCGCCTACGACGTCCCGCGTGGCAAGCCCGCGCCAGACCTCTTTCTCCACGCCGCGCACCGCATGGGCGCGGCGCCGGAGCGCTGCGCAGTCATCGAGGACTCGGCCCCTGGCGTCGAGGCAGGCGTGTCGGCGGGGATGAGTGTGTATGGCTATGCGTGGCACGGCGACGCCCGCGCGCTCCGCGCCGCCGGCGCACGCGTATTTCATCGCATGTCGGAGCTCCCGAGGTTGCTTGTTCCGCAGCTTGCTCGCCCCGTCGAAGGGGGCGAAGAGGGGTCCTCATGAAAGAAACGCTGCACGCCGGCCTCGGCTTCGAGTTTCGCTTTCGCGTACCAAACACAAAGACCGTGCCGATGCTCTTCCCGGAGGCACCGGAGTTCCAAGTGATGCCCGCGTCTTTGCCACCGGATTCTTGGTGGGCCTCGTCGAGTGGGCGTGCCTGCACGCTGTAAATCCGTACCTCGACTGGTCGAGGGAGCAGACCGTGGGTACGCACATCTCCCTTTCCCACACAGCGGCCACACCACCGGGTCTCGAGGTCCTGGTGCGGGGAACGCTCTCGGCGGTCACCGGGCGCAAGCTCTCCTTTCGCGTCTCCGCTCACGACGGCCTCGACACCATCTGCGCGGGGGAACATGAACGCGTCGTGGTGGATGCCGAGCGCTTCAGCCGCGCCATTGCGTCAAAGCGCGAGGGCGTCTGAGCCCGCGCGCGGGATGCCGGCGCAGCGCCCTTCGAGGGCCGCGCGGTCTCGGACTTTCTACTGACTCGTCGAGACAAGCCCTCCGAGATCCCTGGGGCTACGGGAGCTCCGGTCCGGCGATTCCCCGGGCTTCGGCGTGCGCGACCAGGCGGCGTAGTCCGCCGCGAAAGTTGTGGGCGCGCAGGCCGCTCTTGCGCATGAGCTCCGCCAGGTGCGCGCTCTTCAGGCCAAACTCGCAATAGACCAGGTAGTGTCGCTCTCGATCGAACTTGGGATAGGCGACGGCGGCGTGGGCGAAGTCCAGCCACAGCGCACCGGGCCAATGCCAGCTTTGGTAGGCGGCGCGCGGGCGCAGATCGAGCACGAGGGCTTCCTCGGGGATCACGTCGAGCTCGAGCTCCCCGGGGCCCAACGCCACGCTCTCAAGGTCGAGGGAGCGCAGCTGAAGGACTTTGCGCGCGGCGAGTGCACTTGTGAGCCAGGTCAGGTCGAGCTTGGCCTCCTCGCCGAGGACCACCGCGAGCTGAGCTTCCGTGGCAGGGCGGCCGGGTACGAGCGCACAGTACTCGGCGACCACGGCCGACAGCTCGTAGGTACCGATCGCTCGCGCGATCGCGAGGATCTCGTCCTTGTTCATGCCGATCACCGGGCGCAGCACCGGAAGTGTGGTCACCGGCGTAATGACCGCGAGATTCGCCAGCGTCTGCGAAGAAACCTGCCCCAGGGCTTCACCCGTCACGAGGGCGGCGGCGTTTCGCTCTTTGGCCACGGCCTCGGCCGCGCGCAGCATGAGACGCTTCAGCAACACCTGCCAGTAGCGGGGCTGCGTCCTTGCTTGCAGCTGCTCGGCGAGCGGGCGGAAGTCGATCGCGTGCAGCCGCGGTGCTGATCCATAGGACCATCGATCCGCCAGCGTCTTCATGACGCGCAGCACGCCGGCCTCGTGCACCCCACCCCCGAGATTGCAAAAGACATGGTCGAGGGTGACCCCGCGTTTCTGAACGAGCCATGCGGCCACGGCCGAATCAAAACCACCGGAGACGAGCGCGACCGCGCGTCCCTCGACGCCGAGGGGTAGCCCCGCCGGGCCGGGCACCCGTTCGGGGAAGAAATAGGCCTCGTCATTCGAGAGCTCGATGAAGGCCGTCACCTCCGGCGCGTCCAGATGAACGCCCGCCGAAAGAGGCAGCAGGCGGCGGCCGAGGGCGCGCTCGACCTCGCGCGAGGACAGCGAAGACGACGTGCGCTCACCCACCCGGCGGGCGCGAACCGCGAAGCGCTTGCCCTTCACCCGATCGCAGAAAATCTCGAAGCCCGCATCGACGACGTCGTCGAGTGTCTTGACAGGACGGCGCACGGCAGGGGAGATCGACTGGATGCCGAACACCCGGGCCAGGACCGCGCTGGCTCGGGGCTCGGAGGCTTCGACAAAAATGCGGTTGTGGGTACGCACGATGTGGGCGCGCAGGTCTTCCGCCCGCATGGCATCCTTTAGGTTGCGCATGAGCCGCGCGCGAAAGCGCGCCTGCGTCGGCCGCGACTTCGTTCCGATATCCCCGGACAGGCGCAGTACGACGAGGTGCGGTAGGAGTTGCCGTGTCGTTTCGGGCATGCGGCAATCCTCCCATGCGCGGACGGAGAACTATAGACTGCGGCCAATCTCGGGCGTCGGGGGGTCGAGCGATGTCGTGGTGGGTTTGGTTCGTCCTCGGCTTCATCCTGCTCGGGGGTGAGGTGATGACTCCGGGAGGGCTTTACCTGCTTTTCTTCGGGTTTGGGGCGCTCGGCGTCGGGCTTCTCGGTCTAGTCGGTCTGGCCGGACCGGTTTGGGGCCAGTGGTTCCTGTTTACCGTGTTCTCGGTTCTCTTCCTCGTGCTGGTGAGGCCGCGATTTCTGGGTCGGCTCCGGACTCCGGACG
>DAIOWK010000020.1:0-21483 GCA_036758525.1 Myxococcota bacterium | reverse complement strand
ACTCCTTGCCTCCGTCGCTGAAGACGTCGTGCTCCCCGGGGACGAAGAAGGTTCCCCCCGAGGCCACGTCGCCAAGCAACTGGGCCACGGTGTCGAACCCACCGGCCTTCTGGGCGTGGGTCAGGTCGCCGGTGTGGATCAGAAAGTCCGGGGCCGGGTCGAGGGCGCGGATGCGCGCAATCGACTCCTGCAACGTCGCAATCGGATCTTTGTTCGGATCTTTCTCGAAGCCGATGTGCGTGTCGCTGATCTGCACGAACTGGAAACCCGAGCCGGAGCGCCCGTGAGGACCGGTCCGAGGGGCGTTCGGTGCGGCCTGAAGACCGGCAAGCGCCTTGGAGGAGAGAACCCCCCCGGCGAGCGTCCAGACCAGGCCCGTCCCCGCCCAGGCCATGCACTTCATGAAGTCGCGGCGGTTCGTGCCTTGGTTGCTCTCGTCTTTCGACATTGGATTCTCCACGGGGCGCTTTGTCGGCCTTAGTGGACGACAATCGTCCCTGTCATCTGCGGGTGTATGGCGCAGCGGTAGACGTAGGTCCCCGGCTTATCGAAGCGGAATGAGAAAGACTCGTCGGCATCGAGGGCCGGCGATGTGAAGGCCCCCGCGGCAGAGGTCACCGTGTGGATCTCATCGTCCTTGTTGACCCAGGTGACTGTGACGCCGACCGGGACCGTGAGGCTCGGAGGATCGAAAGTGAAGTTTGAGATGTGCACCTCGGCGGGAGCCGTGGAGGCGGCGCGAGCCCCTCCGGCAGGCCCCGCGAGAACAGCGAGGAGGAGGACGCCAAGCGCGCACAGGCGTGGAATGAGGCGGAAGTCGGCAAGGCGGGTGGTGTGTGCCAAGGGGTGCGGCCTCCTGCTCCGTTACGGTGGGTACACCGCGGGCAGGCCCCTGGATTGCTTACCGCAGGCGGGGCACGGCGGGGTTGGCGGAGGGCGCGAATCGCAGCAGAAGCGGGCAGAGGGTCCGTCGCGGGGCTAGCGCTCGCGATCCTCGGGCGGGACTCCGGCAAAGTGCCGAAGGATGTCCGTTTCGGTCAGGAGGCCCACAAGCGCGTCCCCATCTACCACGGGCAGGCAGCCAATCTTGCGTTCCGCCATGATGAGTGCGGCTTCCTGGATCGCGGCGTCCGGCTCGATCACGATGGGTGGGGTCGACATGACCCGGGCGATCTCCACGACGTGGAGGAAGGCGCGCCGCTCTTCGGCACGCGCTGTATGAAGTGAGGAAAGAGAGGCCCGCAGCAGGTCTCGCTCGGAAACGACGCCGACGAGCTTGCCTCCGTGTACCACGGGCATGTGGCGCACGCGCCCCAGCGTCATGATATCTTCAACCGTCGACAGGCGTTCACCCGCGCTGATCGTGACGATCTTCTCCTGCATGATGTCACGTACACGGGTCGGCTTCATCGGAGGATCTTAACCCATGGCGCGTGGGCGAGGGAACTCGAAAGGGGATTCTTCGCGAGCGGCCGCGCCGAAAGATCCCGAGGATCCGAACGAGGCCATCCGGCCTCCCTCCCCTGCGAACGTGGTTCCCGAACTCCTGCGGCGCGCGCTCACCTTCGGGCTTTCCGGCTTTTTCACCACGAACGAGGCGGTCCGGCGCGCGCTCGGTGAGGCCGTCCCGAAGGACTGGATCGACTTCGCGGTGGATCAGAGCGAACGCACGCGCGCTGAGTTCATCGAGCGACTGGCGGGTGAAATTGCGCGCACCCTGGAGGCCGTGGATCTCGCGGCCATCCTCGAACGCGTGCTGGAGGGGCGGACCATCGACGTGCGGGCCCAGATTCGCCTGCTCCCCCGGGAGGACGGCGGCGCCGTGGAGCCCCTCCGCTTCTCGATTCTGCGACCGAGCGACACGGAGTGAGCCCCCTCGCGAGCCGTCGTTCTGGGGCTGGGAAGCGGCTAGGCATTGGCGGCCTTCTGCTCCTTGCCCTCTTGGCCTGGGCATTCGCCATTCATCACGGCATCGGGCCGACCCCTGTGAAGGGCGCCACTGCGTGGTGGCAGCCCCGCGGCTTCCTCACGAACTGGCTGCAAGCGACCTCGCTCGGCCTCTGGATCGACTCTCCTCGCGCCGGCCTTGTGGCGTTCTCCCTGCCAGCGGCGCTGCTATGGATTGCCGTCTTTGCCACCACCCGTTCCGCGCTCGCGCGGACGGTCGGGCTGGCCGCGTGGCTCGCAACCTTCCTCTTCCTCTTCTACGGCATGGGTGAGACACGGCCTCAGATCTGGGGCTTCTTCGGCTGGCGCGGCTCCGCGGTGATGATCTGCACGGCCTTTGTCGCGGCCGCGGCGCTGTGCGCACCGCTGCTTGCCGAGAGCTGGCTCAGGTTGTCTTGGCCCCTTCGCATCGCCAGCTATCTGCCGGTGCTCGCGATCCTGGTATGGGCCCAGCGAAATGTGACGGGCACGAACCCCATGCTTCCGTTCGCCATCTCGCCTTGGCCGGTCGTCTCCTTCTTCGGAATCGAAATCGGAGGCGCGCTCATTGCCGGAGCCCTTGCCTGCGTGGCCCTGCTGCTCGCAGGTCTCGGGCGCTTGCGCTCACGGCCCGCGCTAGCGCTCCTCGCAGTCGCAGTCGCCGTCGCCACCCCGGTCGCCTGGGTGTGGTTCCGCCTGGGCACGGAAATGGCGCTCTTGCTGGCGGCGCTCGTGCTGGCGTCCCTGGCGCTCGCAGCGTCGGCGACTGGGCGCGTGCCCCAGCGGACTCCGCGTCCACCGCGGATTCAAGTCGCGACCCGGAGTACCGCGCTGGGTGCGATCCTCGTCGCACTGCCCATCTTGTGCGGCGACTTCGCCGTGGCGCACGACTACACAGTGACCCGTTCGAAGAATGCGCAGCAGATCATCGACGCGCTGGCACACTACTTCCAGCGCGAGCACAGCTATCCCGAATCGCTCACGGAGCTCGTCGCTGCCAAGGATCTGGTCGAGATTCCCCGACCGCAGGTCGGCTTTGGGGCTGGTGACGAGGTCTTCTCCTATCAGAACTTCGGCTCGAGCTACATCCTCGAGTTCTCGGCACAGCGCTGGATGCAGTGCGCGTACAATCCTCCATGGTCTGACGACACCGCGAGCGCGGAGGATGCGGCACCGTCTACCGCGGGTCCTCCAGCCAATCCGGGTGACACGGACGAAAAGGCTGCGTCGGGGTCACGCGAAGCTCCGGCGGATGCGTCCGACGACGAGCGCGTCCACGGAGCATGGTCGTGCCCGACGAAGCCCCCCGAACTGTGGTGAGCACGCAGCGCCTCTCGGGCGGCCAAGGGGTGTTCTGCGATACGCTTGCCTCGGGGTGTGCATTTCTCTCGCACGAGCCACCGGTCACGACACACCCTGCGGTCTTGCCATGAACCCTGGCGCGACACTCTCGGCAGGCGAGCGCATCTACCGTGCGCGCCGGGTCGGTACGACCTTTGGTCGCATCTATCTCGGCATCAAGGCGAACCAATTCATCGCAAGGCGCCTGCGCCCTCCCGACATGCGCGAGCGTTGGTCGCGCTTCAACCGCACGAGCGCGGAGTCGATCTACGACGCGGCCGTCGACCTGCGGGGCCTGATCCTGAAGGGCTGCCAATTCCTGGGCTCGCGCGCCGACGTGCTCCCGCGGGAGTACGTCGAGGTGCTCTCGCGCCTTCAGGACCGCGTTCCTCCCAAGCCCCTCTCCGTCGTGAAGGACGTGGTGGAGCGCGAGCTCGACCGGTCGCTGGGCAGTGTGTTTCGGAAGTTCTCGGCAAGGCCGATCGCCTCGGCTTCTCTGGCGCAAGTTCACGAAGCGGAGCTGATCGACGGGCAACGCGTGGCCGTCAAGGTGCAGTACCCGGAGATTGACGCGCTGGTGCGCAGCGACCTGGCAAATCTGCGGGTGCTGTTCCGGGCCGTGGGCGTGTTCGAGCGGGAGCTCGACCTGATGCCGCTGCTCGATGAGCTCGGCGCCTACCTGCCGCGGGAACTCGATTTTGTGAACGAAGGCCGGAACGCCGAGACCGTGGCCAGCTTCTTCGTCGGTCACCCCGAAGTGGTCGTTCCGAAGATCCACTGGGAATGGACGACGCGACGCGTGCTGGTGATGGAGTTCATGTCGGGGATCAAGATCACCGACGTCGAAGCGCTTCGTGCGGCACACGTCGACCTGGATCGCGTGACGCAGATTCTGGTCGAGGCCTTCTGTCGTCAGATCTTGACGCACGGCTTCTTTCACGCCGATCCCCACCCCGGGAACCTCCTGGTTCAGCCTGCGGGCCCGCGGCTCGTGCTGCTCGACTTCGGCCTGTCGAAGGACCTGCCGCCGAGATTCCGCGAGGGCATTGTCGCCCTCGCGCTCGCCATGATCCGCGACGATGCCGAGGGCCTCGGTAGTGCGCTCCTCGAGCTTGGCTTCGAGACCAAGAGCGGGGATCGCGAGTCTCTGATGGACGTCGCCCGCTTCTTTCTCGACTTCGCACGCCGCTTCCGCGCGCAGCCCTACGCCGATCCCCGTATGTTCGACGAGCTGAACGACGAGATTCCCGAGATGATCCGATCGAACCCCATCGTTCGCGTGCCGAGCCACATCGTGTTGATTGGTCGCGTGCTCGGGCTCCTCTCCGGGCTTGGCCGCACCCTCGACTCGCGCGTCGATCTCCTGCGTACCATCCTGCCCTACGCCCTCGGGCGGGCTTGATCTCCGGAGGTCTCGCCGTCGGTCTCGCCCTCGGTGGCGCTGCCGAGGCCAGCGGCTGGCCGACCTTCCTGGCACGGGCTCAGCACGCCGAGGCGCTAGGTCTCCACTCCGTCTGGGTGCCCGAGGGCCACTTCCGCCGCGGCGCCATGGCCTCCCCCCTGGTCGCTCTCTCAGCCATCGCCGCGCGCACCTGTCGCGTGCGGCTCGGCACGACCTCGCTGCTCTTGCCCGTGCACCACCCCCTTCGCTTGGCACAGGAAGTGGCGGCGCTCGACGTACTCTCGCAAGGCCGCGTGATGCTCGGCCTCGGGCGCGGCTTCGCACCGGCGCTGTTCCAGGCCTTCGGGGTGGAGGCCCACACGAAACGGGATCGCTTCGACGAAGCCCTCGATGCGATGTTGCGCGCCTTCGGAGGCGAACCCATGGAGCTCGCGGGGGGGCACTTCGCAACGGGGGGCGGGCGCTTTGTGACCCCGAGCTTGCGACCGGTACAGCGTCCGCATCCCCCACTCCTGGTAGCCGCCTTCGGGAAGAAGGGGCTTCTCCAGGCGGCGCGCCGCGGGCTGCCCTATCTCGCCTCACCCCTTGAAACGCTCGCGGTCCTGATCGAGAACCACGCGCTTCACCGCGCGCACTTGCCGCCTGGCGGCGTTGTCGGACCCTTCCGGACGCCGGTCATGCGCACCGTCCTGCTGGCCGCCAACGACACGGAAGCGACCCAGCTGCGCGAACGGCTCGCCGCTGAGGCCATAGCAAGCGCACGGGCGCTTCCCCCCGCCCTGGCCCGGGCGGCCGCCGGGCCGCTAAAGGAGCGTGTCGTGGTGGGAGGAGAACACGAGGTGATCGAGGGACTTCTCGCCTACCGGGAGCGGCTTGGCATGGATCTCTTGATCGTGCGCAGCGAGGTCGGAGGTCTCTCCGAAGATGTCCGGCGGCGGTCCCTCGAGCGTCTGTGCGAACGGGTCTTGCCGATCCTCAACGCTGCTCCGGGTCCTCCCGGGTGAAGCTTACGAATACCATGGCCGGACGCTTGGAGGATTCGCGCATCGCAAAGTGAAGCGTATCGACCTGCCAGCCCTTCGCTGTCCACTCATTGAGAATCCGCTCGAGCTCTTCGTCCGTGACGTTGCTCGTTTCGACGACCTTGTAGTGGACCGGCACGCCGCCTCCTCGGCTCTTCACCGCGCGCATCCTCAAGGCACGAGGCGCGCGGCTGCCTCTTTCGCCCCATACGTGAGGATCAGGTCCGCGCCAGCCCGCTTGATCGACACCAGCGCCTCGTCCAGCGCTCGCGGACCATCGATCCAGCCCCGGGCGGCGGCCGCCTGAATCATCGCGTACTCCCCGGAGACATGATAGGCAGCGAGGGGAACATCGAACTCCCGCCTCGCCTCGACCAGGACATCCAGGTAGGGGAGCGCGGGTTTCACCATGAGCGCGTCCGCCCCCTCGGAAAGATCGAGTCGCATCTCGCGCAGTGCCTCGCGCCGGTTCGGGGGGTCCATCTGGTAGGAGCGTCTGTCGCCAAAGGCCGGCGCGCTCTCCGCCGCCTCCCGAAACGGTCCGTAGTATGCGCTCGCGTATTTGGCGGCATAGGAGAGGATCGCGACCTCTTCGAAGCCACTCCCGTCCAGGGCTCGGCGGATCGCCGAGACGCGGCCGTCCATCATGTCCGAGGGCGCGACAACGTCCGCACCCGCACGGGCGTGGGAGAGCGCCGCCGACGCGAGTCGCTCGAGTGTCGGATCGTTCCGCACCTGCTCCCCCTCGACGACGCCGCAGTGTCCGTGATCGGTGTACTCACACAGACAGACGTCCGAGATGACGCAAAGCTCGGGCACGGCGCGCTTGATCCCGCTGATGGCACGCTGCACCACTCCGCCCGGCGCATCCGCACCCGAACCGCGGGCGTCTTTCTCGGCGGGAATGCCAAAGAGAATGACCGCGGGGATGCCGAGATCGTGGACGCGTTTTGCTTCGTCGACGAGGGCGTCCACCGAGTAGCGGAAGACGCCGGGCATCGAGGCGACCGGCTCTCGCACCCCGGCACCCTCGACCACGAAGAGCGGCAGCACGAGGTTCTCCCGCGAGAGCCGGGTCTCTCGGACCATGCGCCGCAGGGTCTCCGTGCGCCGCAGCCGGCGCGGGCGGACCGTCGGAAAGCTCATCACGCTCCTCTCTGCGCTGCCGCCTTCGTGCGCGCTCGTATGGCTTCGCCGAGTACCTCCACGAGCGCGGCCGCTTCTGCCCGCTCCGCGACCCCGTCCGGTGGAAGCCCTGCTTCGCGCAGCGCAGCCGCCGTCACCGGGCCGAGGGCCACCACCAGACAGCGGCGCGCCGCCGTGCGCGCTGCCTCGTCGAGGCAAGCGAGGAAGTGGCGCACGGTGGACGGGCTGGTGAAGGTAAGGGCATCAATCTCGCCCTGCACGAGGCGAGCGCACAGCACGCCCGTATCCGCCGCCGCAGGCGCGGTCCGGTAGACCGCCAGAACGTCCACCACTGCCCCGGCGCGCCGCAGGCCTTCGGGGAGGACATTGCGGGCGGCGGCGGCGCGCGGCAAGAGAATGCGCTGACCGGCGAGCGGAAATGCGGCACGGAGCGCCTCCAGCAGGCCCTCCGCGTCGAAGCGCTGCGCCGGGACGAGATGTACCGCGAGGCCAAGCTGACGCGCCGCCCGAGCCGTGGCCGGACCCACGCACACGACGCGGGCTCGCAGCGCGGAGAGCGTCTTTCCGCTGGATGCGGCCTCGATGAAGTAGCGCACGGCGTTCGCGCTCGTGAAGAGCAGCACGTCGTAGTTGCCGAGGCCCGCGATCGCGGCAGCGAGCTCAGGCGTGCCCGTGAGGGGCACAAGCTCGATCATGGGTGCCAGCACCGGCTCCGCGCCGGCACGACGGAGTGCCGCCACAAGCTCGCCCGCTTGTCCCTCGCTCCGCGTCACGAGGACCCGCCGACCCGCGAGGGGCAACCGCTCGACCCACGCGAGTTCGCTGCGCAGGCGGACGACCTCTCCGATCACGACCGTTACCGGAGCCTGGAGTCCGGCCTGCTGAACGCGCGCCGCAAGCTCAGCGAGCGGGGCTTCGACCACGCGCTGGGCGGGTGTCGTGCCCAACTCGATCGCTGCAGCTGGCGTTCGCCCCGGACGGCCGCTCGCGATCAGGCGCTCGGTGATGCCCGGCAGATTCTTGAGTCCCATCAGGACCACGAGGGTATCCGCGCCGCGCGCCAGCTCTCCCCAGCGGATCGAGGCGGCGGGTTCCAGCGGGTCCTTGTGACCGGTCACCACGGTGAACGAGGCCGCATAACGCCGATCAGTGACGGGAATACCCGCGAAGGCGGGGACCCCGATCGCCGCCGAGACCCCTGGCACGATCTCGAAGCGGATGCCTGCTTGGGCCAGCGCGCTCGCCTCCTCAGCGCCTCGGCCGAAGACGAAAGGGTCACCCCCCTTGAGACGCACCACGGTCTTGCCTTCCCGGGCGAGGCGCACGAGCAGTGCGTTGGTCTCCTCCTGCGCAAGCGTGGGTTCGTCGTGGCCGCGTTTGCCCACGTTGATGCGCAGCGCCTCGCGCGGAGCAAGTGCCAGGAGCTCACTATTCACGAGGGCATCGTGCACCACCGCATCGGCGGCGCGGAGCGCAGCCGCACCGCGGAGCGTGAGGAGGTCCGGATCGCCGGGGCCCGCGCCCACGAGGACCACGCGCCCGGCGGACTGGCTCACTGCGCGGCCTCGCGCCGCAGCTTCGCGAGGAGCTCTTCACCGCCTCGTGCAAGGATCTCCTGTGCGACCGCTTCACCCGCGGCCACGGGATCCGCAGCGCGCGCCTCGCCGCGCAGAATCGTGCGGCCGTCTGTGCTCGCGAGAAGACCGCGTACCCGGAGGAGCCCGCCGGCAATGGCCTCGGCAAAGGCGGCGAGGGGGACGTTGCAGTCCCCTTGCAGGCGCACGAGGAAGGCTCGCTCCGCCAGGGCCGATCGCTCGGCGTTGGCGTCGCTCAAAGCCGCAAGGGTGTGGCCTAAGGCCGAACCGGCGCGCGCCTCGACGGCGAGGGTGCCCTGTGCGACCGCGGGCAGCATGAGCTCGGTCGAAATCCGCTCGTCGATCCGTTCTGCAAGCCCAAGGCGCGCAAGTCCAGCGCACGCCAGGACCACGGCGTCCAAGCCTTCGGCTTCGAGCTTTTGCAAGCGCGTCGGGACGTTGCCCCAAAGCGGCACAATTTCGAGGTCGGGGCGCCTGGCGCGCAGCTGCGCGCCGCGCCGCACGCTTCCCGTACCGAGCCGCGCACCGGGGCGGAGCGTTTCGAGCCGCACCCCGCGCTCCCGTGCCACGAGGGCATCCCGGGGATCCTCGCGCTGGGGCCAGGCGACGATGGCGAGTCCCCCGGCGAGCGCTGCTGGGAGGTCCTTCGCGCTGTGCACGGCCAAGTCGGCTCGGCCCTCGAGCAGAGCCTCCTCGATCTCCTTCACGAACAGCCCCTTGCCCCCGACCTCGGCCAAGGAGATCCCCTGCAGTCGATCTCCCGAGGTTTTGATCGTGACGAGTTCGGTCGGCCGGGCGAACTGCGTCTCGATGCGCGCCGCGACCCAGCGCGCCTGGGCGAGCGCGAGAGCACTCCCGCGCGTCGCGATGCGCAGCGCTGTCACGTGTCCTCGGGATCCTCGGAGTCGGGGAGAGCGCCGCGGAGCGGGTCGTCCAGCGCGGCGGGCTCCGCAGCTTCCGCGCCGGGCATGTCAGGATCGTCCAAGGCGAAGAGCACGCGCGCAGCTTCGAGGTAGGCGAGTCCCTCTTCGCGCTCGGCCTCGGCCCGCAAGCGCGACACAGGCGCATGGAGCAGTTTGTTGACGATCGAGCGCGTCAGCGACTCCACGGCCTGGCGCTCGTTTTCGGCAAGACTGAGCCGCTGGAGCGCGCGCTGTAGCTCCGTGAGCCGGATCGCTTCCGCTCGGGCGCGCAGGTGGCGGATCGTCGGGACCGCCTGGAGCGCGAGGAGCCAGCCGTCGAAGCGCTGCTGCTCTTCGAGCACGATGGCTTCGCCGAGCATGGTCTCGCGGCGACGTTCGTCGGCGTTGGCCGCCGCGACACCCGCGAGATCGTCGATGTCATAGAGATAGACGCTGTCCAGCCGGTTCACTCCGGGGTCGATGTTGCGCGGCACGCCAATGTCGATCACGAAGACGGGCCGTCCATGTCGTGCGCGAAGTGCCTCGGCAAAATCTGCGACCCCAAGGATGGGGGTCTGGCCGGCCGTGCAGGTCAGCACAATGTCTGCTTGGGGCAGCACTTCGCGCAGCTCACCGAGACCCCGCGCACTCGCGCCGAAGCGCTGCGCCAAGGCTTCGGCGTGGGCCTGCGTGCGGTTCGCAACGAGGATCGAGCGTAGGCCTTCTGTGCGCAGCGCTTCGAGAGCGGTCTCGATCATCTCGCCTGCCCCGACGAGAAGCGCCGTCTTGCCGTCGAACGACTCGAAGATTTGTTTGGCGAGATCCACGGCCACACGGGCCACCGAGACCGGCCTCTCGCCGATTCGGGTTTCACGCCGCACACGCTTGGCCGCGGCGAAGGCGCTCTGGAACAGGCGCGAGAGGATCGCCCCGCAGGCGCCGCACTCGACGGCGGCCCGGTAGGCGTCTTTCATCTGGCCGAGAATCTGCGGCTCGCCCACCACCATGGAGTCGAGCGAAGCCGCCACCCGGAAGACCTGGCGCATGGCGGGTCTGTCCACGTACTCGAAGAGCAGGTTCTCGAGAGCCGCGGCCCCTTGCACCGGGGTCTCACCGGCGAGATCCCGGTGGAAGAATGCGCGCAGCCGGTGGCGCGCTGCATCGAGATGGCGCGTCAGGGCGACCACCTCGACGCGATTGCAGGTCGAAAGCAAGAGCGCCTCGTCGATCTCCTCGCACGCCACGAGCTTTGTGAGGTGAGGCGCCGGCTCCGCCACGGCGAAGCGCTCGCGAACCTCGAGCGGCGCTGTCCTATGGTTCATGCCGACCACGAGGACCCTCATGTGAGAAGACCCACGCCGATCACCGCAAACAACAAGAACGCGAAGCCAGCGACCGCGGCGATGGCCGCTTGGCGTGCTCCTTGGTGCGCGCGGAAGCGGGCCGCGACGAGCACGCCGTAGACGGCCCAGGCGACCATCGACCAGGTCTCGTGCGCGGCGCCTGTCCAGAGGCGGCCGCTCGTGCCCTCCACCCACATCATGCCGGTGAGCACACCGAGGGTAAGGAGCGGGAAGCCCACCACCAGTGCCACGGCGTTCACCCGGTCCAGGGCCTCCAGACTCGGCAGGCGCAGGCCCCCGGGCATGGGCCGCTTCGCCTTCAAACGGCGGTCTTCGGCCAAGAAGACCACCCCTGCCAGGAATGCGACGGCGAGGGAGGCGAGCCCGCCGCTCGCAAGGAGAACGTGCGCATGGGGCCAGGACGAAGCCGCCCCGACAAAGGGCACGTGCTCGGAGTGGGGCAGACGCAGAGCGGCAAAAAAGGCACCCAGAAATGCCATCGGCGCTACGCCGACCACGAGCGCGGTGAGCCGCGAGCGCATCAAGAGCGAGAGGTAAAACAGCACACCCAGAAAGGCCATGAGCGACACCGAAGCCGGAAGATCCGTGAGAGGCGGGGGCTCGGCGGCAAGGTGAAAGGCGACGAAGGCGACACCGTGGAGAGCCGCACCTGCGACGAGGACCGCCACCGCGGCGCGCGAAAGGGTCGGGCGGGCGAGCACGAGACCCACCCCCGCCAAGAGACCGGCTGCGAGATAGAGCGCCGCCGTGAGCTGGTGGAGCGCGACGATCATGGGGAGCCTCCCCGAAGTCGCGCCACACTCTCGGCGATCTTGGCCGCGTCGTTCACCATCTCGAACATGCGGAAGGCCGGCTCGCCAAAGAGTACGAAGCGGATCTCCTCGAGCGTCGTCTCGCCTTCCAGGTGGGAGCGCGCCTCCTCGAGCAAGAGCTCTGCGCAGCGCTGCAGGGGAAAGCCGGCGATCCCCGCCCCGATCGCCGGGACCGCGATGCTGCGGCACCCGCGCTCGCGTGCGAGCTCGAGACTGCGGCGGAAGGCACTCCGCACGTTCGCCTCGGTTGCGGCGCCCCCCGGAGGCATGCTTGCCGCATGGATCACGAAGCGAGCGGGAAGCATGCCGCCACCCGTCACCACCGCTTCGCCTACGCCGATCGGGCCAATGCGGTCGCATTCCTCTTGGATCGCCGGACCGCCGTTTGCACGAATCGCCCCGGCGACACCTGCCCCGAGCACCAGCGCGCTGTTGGCGGCGTTCACCAGCGCGTCGACGCGCTCCTGTGTGATGTCGCCCTCGCGGAGCACAATCCGTCCCTTCATGCACGCACCGTTCGGGCTTTGCGTCGCGCGCTGCTGCCCTCGATGATGCCCGCCGCGAGCAGGGGGAGCAGAATCTCGTGGTGGCCGATCAGAGAGATCCCGCGGCCGCCGAGGCGTGTCGGTCTCTCGACCACGTTCACCGCCGGTCGGTACTGGCGGATAAAGTCCAGATTCACGGTCGTAATCCGGCGCACGGGGTGACCGAGGTTGCGCGCGAGGGCCAGGGCTTTTAGAAACACTTCGGGCAAGATGACGGCAGACCCCACATTGAAAAACACTCCACCTTCGAGCGTTGCCACCAGTCCCGCGAGGGTCTCGAAATCGCGGTAGCTCGTGGCCCCGAGCGCCGCACCGTCCGCGCTCGGGTGCATGTGGTGGATATCCGTACCGATCGCCGCATGCACCGTCACCGGGATGCCGAGTCGGGCCGCTGTCGCGAGAATCGAGCGTCGCTTGTGGGGATAGCGCCCTCTCGAGATCTCGCGCCCCACGGCCGCACCCATGCCCAGGCCCTCGCTCGCGCCCCTCGCGATCGCGCCGTTCAAGAGCTCGGCCGTCTCCTTGGCCATGCCAAAGGAGCCGTCATCAAGAGCCACTGCCACGTCCTCGCTGGTGCGCCCCATGAGCGCGAGCTCGAGATCGTGCACGCAGCCCGCCCCGTTCAGGAGGAGCCCGCTCACGAAGCCCCGCTCCAGCAGGTCGACCACGATGGGCGCCAGTCCCACTTTGATCACGTGGGCCCCAAGGCCCCAGAGAAGCGTGCGTTTGCCGGCCTCGGCCCGCAGGGCCGCGTCGATCGCGGCCCGCAGATCCGCGGCACCGAGCAGTCCCGGTAGGTGGTCGAGGAACTCGGAGAAGCTCGCTCCGCGCGAATGCGGTACGGCTTCATCGAGCGTTCGCACCTTGCTCGGTCGCCGCCGGGCCGAGACCGTCCGCAGCTGAGTGCGATCGATGGGCGCAGGGGGCCGTCTCACACGTGCCTTGGGAAGAGCGCCTGTTCCACGAGCTCGGCCAGCACGTGGCCGATCGTGATGTGAGACTCCTGAATGCGCTGGGTGTCGTCGGAGGGCACCAAGACCGCAACCTCCACCGCGGGGGCGAGCTTGCCTCCGCGGCGGCCCGAGAGCCCGATCGTGCGCAGGCCTCTGGCGCGCGCTTCGGCGACCCCGGCCAGCACATTGGGCGAGTTGCCGGAGGTCGACAGCGCGATTGCGACGTCTCCGGGACTGCCGTGCGCCTCGATCAAGCGGGCGAAGATGCGGTCGAAGCCGTAGTCATTACCGAGTGCGGTGAGCTCCGAGGTATTGGCCGTGAGCGCGATGGCCGGCAGCCCCCGCCGCTCGCCCCGCAGCCGCCCGGTCCACTCCGCGGCGAGGTGCTGCGCGTCCGCCGCGGATCCGCCATTGCCAAAGAGAAGCACCTTGCCTCCGCTCCGGAAGGCGTCGATCAGGAGCGAAGCCGCCCGCGCGATCGTGTCCGCCGCCTGCTCGGCGAGCTCCTGCTTCACCCGCGCGCTCTCGCAAAGCATGGCCCGGACGCCCTCGGCGTTGACGGATTCCTCGGCCATGCCACCTCCTCGCAACTGAATCGGAAAGCGCTGGAAAAACGAGGGGATCGAGCGCCAAGGCAGTCTACAGACGGCGCCCGGGAGCGTCAACGCGAGGGGGTCCTCCTGCTATGATGCGGGGTGTTGTGGAGTTTGGGTGGCGCCGTCTTCACGCTTCTCTTCGTGGTCGACTAGGCATCTTCGGGTCGTTAAGACGGATGGCGCAAGGGTGGACCGGCTGGTTTTCGCGGAAGACCCTCACCGGGATTCCGATCAGAAGGATCGAATGCGGGTCACGGACCCGCCAAAGGGAGAGGGCTCATGGCTGCAGTGGCGGATGTAACGGACCAGAACTTTGAGGCCGAGGTCCTCCAGTCGAAGATGCCTGTGATCGTGGACTTCTGGGCGGAGTGGTGCGGGCCGTGCCGGGTCATCGCGCCCATCGTGAAGGACCTCGCCACGCGCTATGGCGACAAGGTCAAGGTGGTGAAGATGAACGTCGACGAGAACCAGAGCATCCCCGCCAAGTATTGCGTGCGGTCGATCCCCCTAGTGCTCGCCATCAAGGACGGCGTGGTGGTGGACCAACTCCTTGGTTCCAAACCGAAGGAAGCCTTCGAGCAGCTCGTAAAGAAGGTGGTGGCCTAGGACGCCTACGAACCGTCGACGGGGTACTCCGCGGCGTCGGCCAGCACGTCCGCGGGGGGGTCGGCGATCCGGCGCTTCGGCGGCGGCACAAAGAAGCGCACCGGCCAGCGGCGGCGCACGGCGGTCCGGTACAGGAAGGGGTCGGGATTCGTCACCACCGGGTGTCCCACGAGATCCAGGAGCGGGAGATCGGTGATCGAGTCGGTGTAGAAGTAGCTCTTCGCGAGATCGATGCCGTGTTCCTCGATGAACTGCTGAAGCCAGTAGATCTTTCCTTCCTCAAAACAGATGGGCTCGATCACACGTCCAGTGAAGCGGCCGCTTTCGACTTCGAGGCGCGTGTACAAGAAGTGCTTGATCCCGAGCCGCTCTGCCAAGGGTCGCACCACGAACTTTGTCGCTCCCGAGACGATCGCCACCACGTGTCCGGCCGTCATGTGCTCACGCACCACGGTCTCGGCGTCGGGGTAGATGGTCTGCACCACCATTTCTCGGAACCAGCGGTTCGCCTCACGCGTGAGCGCCCGCTCGCTTTGGCCACGGAACTGGACCATGGCCTCCTTGGTCCACGCTGCGATGTCGAGCAGCCCTACCTTGTACTGGAGGTAGGTGGCGAGGCCCTTCACCATGTCCCAGGACGAGACCTCGCCACGCTGGTAGCGATACTTCATGTAGAGGGTGCCCGAGTTCTCGGAGATCAGCGTCTTGTCCATGTCGAAAAACGCGCCGATCCGGGGTGTGCGAGCAGGAAGCATCGAGGCCATCCGGGAAGTCTAACATCGAAGCGGGGAGCCATGAGAATCGAGAGCGACAGCCTGGGGGAGATCGAGGTCCCGGAGAATGCGTACTGGGGCGCGCAGACCGCACGCTCGCTTCTGCATTTTCCCATCGGCCACGAGAGGATGCCGCTCCAGGTGATCCGCGCCTTGGCGCTCGTGAAGAAGGCCGCAGCGCTCGTCAATCAGGAGCTGGACCTTCTGCCTCGCACGCTGTGCGGATGGATCGTGACGGCAGCCGACGAGATCCTGGCGGGCCAACACGACGACCAGTTTCCGCTGCGTGTCTGGCAATCGGGGAGCGGCACCCAGACCAACATGAACGTGAACGAGGTGATCGCCAACCGCGCCAATGAACTTGCCGGGGGACGGCGCGGGAGCAAGACGCCGGTGCACCCAAACGACCACGTCAACCTCTCGCAATCGTCGAACGACACCTTTCCCAGCGCAATGCACATGGCCGTCGCGATCGAGCTGCGCGAACGGCTCCTGCCCGCGCTCGCGCAGCTTCGTTCCGCCCTCGAGCGCAAAACCGCGCAATTCGAGTCGCTGGTGAAAATCGGCAGGACGCATCTCCAGGACGCCGTGCCGATGACGCTCGGGCAGGAGTTCTCTGGTTACACCGCCCTCGTTGCGCGGAGCGCGCAGCGCGTCGAGGGCACACTCGCGGGCCTTTACGAGCTCGCACTCGGGGGCACCGCGGTGGGCACGGGATTAAACGCACCGCACGGATTTGGCGAGCGTGCCGCTGCGAAGCTCGCCGGCTGGACCGGGATTCCCTTTCGCAGCCATCCCAACAAGTTTGCAGCGCTCTCCGCCCACGATGAAATGGTCTTTGCGAGCGCAGCGCTGCGCACGCTCGCCGGATCGCTGATCAAGGTTGCGAACGATGTTCGCTGGCTTGGCTCCGGACCGCGTGCCGGACTGGCCGAGCTCGTGCTGCCGGAGAACGAGCCCGGCTCTTCGATCATGCCCGGCAAGGTCAACCCGACCCAGTGTGAGGCTCTGACGATGGTGTGTGTACAGGTGTTGGGCAACGACGCCGCGATCGCGATCGCCGGAAGCCAGGGGAACCTCGAGCTGAACGTCTTCAAGCCGGTCCTGATCCGCAATCTCCTGCACTCCGTCGAGCTTCTCACAGACGCCTGTCCCCTGTTCGCGCGCTTCTGCATCGACGGCCTCGAAGCGAACCGCCGGCGCATCGCAAAGTACGTCGAGGAGAGCCTGATGTTGGTGACGGCGCTATCGCCGGTGATCGGCTACGACCGCGCCGCGCAGATCGCACACAAGGCGCTCCAGGACGACACGAGTTTGCGCGAGGCGTGCCTCGCCCTCGGCTACCTCGCGGCGGAGGAATTCGACCGGCTGGTCCGGCCGGAGCGCATGGCGAATCCTTAGAACAGGTAGCGGCGCATCGAGATGCCGAGCAGAAGGCCGATCGACACGAGGGTTCCCACCATGGCAGAGCCGCCGTAGGAAAAGAGCGGAAGGGCGACGCCGATCACCGGGAAAAGACCAAGCACCATCGCGATGTTGATCAGCGCCGGCCAGAAGAGGATTCCGACCACTCCGACCGCCAGCAGAGAACCGAAGGCGTCTCGCGAGCGGCGAGCGATCAGCAGTCCCCAAAGCAACAGGGTGAGGTAGAGCCCGAGCACGACGGCGCCCCCTGCAAAGCCCCATTCCTCCGCCAGCACCGAGAAGATGAAGTCGGTGTGCTGCGTGGGCAGGAAGCGGAGCTGGGTCTGGGTGCCGGCCATCCAACCCTTGCCGAGGAGCCCTCCCGAGCCGATGGCGATCCGCGACTGGATCACCTGGTAACCGGAAGCGAGGGGGTCACGGCCCGGTTCCAGAAAGTCGATGATCCGGGTGCGCTGGTAGTCCTGCAGTCCGAACATCCAAAGGCCCACGAGGGCGACGACGCCGAGCACGGCGACGGTCACCCAGGCCCGCGGCGGGATTCGGACGAACAGCAGGTAGGTCGAGCCAATCAGCAGGGTCAGCACTGCAACGCCCATGTCGCGCTGCAGCAGAATGAGGGCCACCGGCAGCGCGATGATGAGGCCGGGCCGCCAAAGATCGCGCAGGCGCCGGATCTCCGAGGGCGGGTGATGCTGAAAGGAACGGGAGAGCGCCAGCACGAGGCCGAGCTTGGTGAACTCCGACGGTTGCATGCGCAGGGGGCCGTAGGTGAGCCAGCTCTCATTGCCCCGGTGTACGGACCCCACGACGAGCGTCGTCGCCACGAGCACGCACGTAGCGAAGTAGATGGGGAACGCGAGGCGCTCGAAGCGGCGATAGTCGACCGCCACCACCACGATGAGCCCCAAAGTGCCGATCGCGATCGCCGCGAGCTGACGTGGCACCTCGCTGGCAAAGACACCGGTGGACCCGGCGTGGGCCGCGGAAAGCAGGTTTCCCATCCCCATCCCAGCCAAGACGACCGTGAGCGCGAAGAGCGGCCAGTCGAAATTGTGAAGCAGGCGCCGGTCAATCCGCGGCATCGCCGGTCCCTCCTTCGACAGGTTCGGCGCCCGCGGGCTCGGAGGGCTCAGGAGCAGGCGGAGGCGGGGGCGGCGCTGCCTGCGGAGCTGGGCGAGGAGGGACTACAACCTTCGGTGCCTGGATTGCCGCGAGGACTTCCGGAGCCAGGCGACCCTGCTTTTCGAAATACTTCGCAAGCACGCGCTGCGCGATCGGAGCCGCGGCGCTTCCACCGTGGCCCGCGTGCTCGTTCAGCACCGCCACCACGATCTCCGGCGCCTCGGCCGGCGCAAAGCACACGAACCAGGCGTGGTCGCGGTAGCGCATGGGGATCCGGCTCTGGTCGACACCCTCATAGTGTTCGAGCTGGATCACTTGGGCCGTGCCGGTCTTTCCTGCGACCGTGATGCCGGGCAAGCGCGCCCGCCCTCCGGTGCCGCCCGGCTCGTTCACGACGCCGGCCAGCCCTTTGCGCACGATCGCAAGATTCGCCTCCGAGATCGGGAGCCGCGAGTCGAGCTGCGGCTGCGTCTCCTCGAGGAGCGAGCCATCTGGCTTTTCAACGCGCAGGACGAGGCGCGGCTTCATGACGACGCCCGTCGCGAGCGCCCCGTAGGCCACCGCCAGTTGGAGTGGGGTCACAAGGTCAAACCCCTGGCCGATCGAGGCCGAAACGGTCTCGCCGGCCATCCACGGCTCACCGAAGCGCCTCTGTTTCCACGCCTCGGTCGGGATCAAGCCCGGCTTTTCCTCCGGCAGGGGGATGCCGGTGAGCCGCCCGAAGGTGAGCGCATGGCCAAAATCGGCAATGCGGTCGACGCCGAGCTTGAGACCCGTCTGGTAGAAGAACACGTCACAGGAGCGCACGAGGGCTTCGTGGACGTCGACCGATCCGTGTCCTTCCTTCCTCCAGCACTTGTAGACGCGTCGGCCGAGGGCAAACGAACCGGGGCAGAAAAAGTGTGTCTGGGGATTGATCACGCCAGATTCAAGAGCCGCGGCCGCAAGCAGCGGCTTGTAGGTGGAGCCCGGCGGATATTGGCCCGAGATCGCGCGGTTCTGGAGCGGCCTGCGCTCGTCGCGGGTCAGGGCACGCCAAGTCTCCGGTGGAACTCCGTCGGCAAAGTCGTTCGGATCAAAAGAGGGGCGCGAGACCAGCGCAAGCACGTCTCCCGTACGGGGGTCGAGGGCTACGAGCGCGCCCGTCTTCTCGGGCGGCGGGGACTCGGCCTCCCGCGCCGTGGGCGCGGGCGCGCCGGGCGCTGGCTCGTTGCGGTAGGCGGCGACCGCTTCGCGCTGCAGATCGAGATCGAGGGTCAGAATGGCGGTGTTGCCGGGCACCGGCTCAACCTCATCCAGGCGCTCGACCTCGCGCCCCGCGACGTTCACGACCACGTTGCGCCCGCCGTCGGTGCCACGCAGCACGTTCTCGAGCACCGCCTCGAGTCCCGACTGGCCGACGATCTCGCCCGCGCTGTAGTCCTCGAAGCTGGTTTTGTCGAGCTGCTCCAGCCGGATCTCGCCCAGGGTCCCGAGCAAATGACCTGCGAGGTCGCCGTCTTCGTACTGGCGCTGGGGCCGCACCTCGGTCACGACGCCGGGCAGCGCAAACCGGTGCGTCTCGACGCGCGCGAGCTGTTCGAAGGACACGTCGGACAACACAGAGATGGGTTGGAAGCGCGCCCGGCCGTGCGGCTTGCCGACGCTGTCGCGCACCTGGGTGGCTTCCTCATCGAGCAGCTGCCCGAGCGCAGAGTAGACCCGGTCCGCGTCGCGCAACTCGCTCGGGATGATCTCGACGTCGAAGGCCGGGCGGGTGCTGGCGATCATGCGCCCCTCGCGGTCCAAGATGTTGCCCCGGGGCGCATCGATTCGGACGGTGCGGACGGAGTTGCGTTCCGACTCGACGCGCAATGCATCGCCCTGTACGACCTGGAGGTAGAAAAGCCGTCCGAGGAAGACGGCAAACACGAGAAACACGGCAAGAGCCCCGAGCCAGAGGCGGCTCTCCGGGATCACGTCGAGGGGATTCCCGACGCGATGGTCCCTCAGATCGCCCTCCTACCGCTCGGAAGAGGCACGCTGCGGCGCGGCGCCTCCTCCTCGCGGGTACGGCTCGCCACGGCCTCCACGAGGGCGCACACCAGCGGGCCGAAGATGCATGAGAGCAGGGCCTGAGCGGCCAGCTGGAGTGCGAACCGAAAATCCAGCACGAGCGTTGCCCCAAGGAACGATGCGACGAGGGAAAGCAGGAGCCCGTTCAGAAGCGTAAGAACACCCGCCAGGCTGGCTTGCGCGAGCGGGGTCCGGAGCTCAAGGGAGCGATTGGCGGCGCTTGCCGCCGCGAACACAACCACGTGCAGGAGGGCGTGTTGGCCGAGGGGCGCCCCGGAGAGGATGTCCGCGGCGTAGCCCAAGGCGGCGCTCGCGAGGAGCGCGCGCGCACTGCCGAGGTTTAGGGCCATTCCGATCACCAGGAGCAGCGGGAGGTCGGGACAGAGCGCGGGGGGCAAGAAGCTCGTGGCAGCGCCCTCCGCGACCATCGCGACGAGCCCCAAGACGAAGAGCCCGAGGACGGCGATCATGGTCTCACCCGCCGGAGGCTCACGAGCCCGGGCCCGCGCCGCCACTCGGGGCAGGTGCCGGGTTGTCGAGGTCGCCCGAAAGGAGCTCGAGCGTCGGGCTCCGCCAGAGCACGACAAAGAGCTGCTCGAGCCGGCCAAAATCCACCGACGGGTGTATCCGCACGTGCTGGAGCAGACGCGATCCCCCTGTGGTCGCCAACACGACCTCCCCGATCCGCAACCCTTTTGGATAGACACCGCCGAGACCGGAAGTCATCACCGTATCCCCGACCTGCACATCGGCGTTTTCGGCGGTGAACTCGAACTCGAGTTGCTCTCCCCCGAGCCCGCGCACGATCCCGCGGGTCCGGCTGCGCTGGACCATGGCGTCGATCGCGCTTTGCCGGTCGAGCAGGAGCATGATCCGCGCAGCGTGGGGGCTGGCCGCCGTGACGAGTCCCACCACCCCGTCCTCCGTAAGGGCCGGCATGCCCGCATGAACGTCGTTGGTCCGCCCCCGGTCGATCAGCAGCGACCGGTACCAGGGGGAGAGTTCCCGGCTCGCGACCTCCGCCGGGAGCATGGGCAGGTTGGTCTCGCCCCGCATTTTATCAATCCGCTCCAGCCGTTCGCTCGCAATCAGGGCCTCACGATATTGGAGGTTCTCCTCCTCGAGCTGCGCCATGCGGCCCCGCAGCTGCTCGTTTTCCGTCCGTAGATCCTTGAGAGCGACGTAGCGGCGGAAAAGGCCCCGCACGAAGTCGAAGGGGGCCGAAATGGCGGCCTGCACGGGGACGGCCACATCGAGCAGAGCCCCGGAGACAAAAGGAAGGTCCTTAGCCCCCGCCGGAAGGGACCTACGGTCGGCCAGCATGGTCGCCGTGGTGAGCGCGACGAGGGCGACAAACAGCAGCGGGACGCGGAAGCGGTAGAGAAGCTCGCGCATGTCTGCGCTTTACGACCGGATCGTCACCTCCTTGAGCAGGCGGAGTTCGTCGAGGCAGCGCCCCGTGCCTAGGGCCACCGCAGTCAGGGGGTCTTCGGCGAGCATCACCGGGAGACCGGTCGCCTCGCGCAAAAGGATGTCGAGGTTCGCCAGCAGGGAGCCGCCGCCCACCATGACAATGCCCTTGTCGACAATGTCGGCTGCGAGTTCCGGGGGGGTTCGCTCAAGGGCGATCTTCACGCTCTCGACCACGGCGTTGACCGGCTCCGCGAGCGCCTCTCGCACTTCTTCGGACTTGAGCTCGAGCGTCTTCGGGACGCCGGCCACAAGATCGCGGCCCTTGATCTCCATGCTCCGGATCTCCTCGGTCGGATAGGCGGTGCCGATGCTGATCTTCACGAACTCCGCGGTGCGCTCACCGATCAAGAGGTTGTACTTGCGCTTCACATAGTTGATGACGGCCTCGTCCATCTTGTCGCCACCCACGCGTGTCGAGTTGGCGT
>DAIOWK010000019.1:0-21533 GCA_036758525.1 Myxococcota bacterium | reverse complement strand
CGCTACGGCGTCGACAAGCCGGACACGCGGGTCTTGCTCGAGCTCGTGGACCTTACGCAGATCTTTCGTGAAACGGAGCTTCGCGCGTTTCGTGCGACCGTCGAGCGGCGCGGCATCGTGAAGTGCCTCCCCATCCACGATGCGAGCGCCCTTTCGCGCGGCGAGATCGACCGGCTCGAGAGCTTTGTGAAAAAGGAGCTTGGCGGGAAAGGGCTGGCGTGGGTGCGCGTCGGCGAAGACGGGGCGTGGCAGTCGCCCATCGCGAAGTTTCTCTCAGAGTTCGAACGCGCCGAAATCGTGCGACTGACAGGGGTGCGGCCGGGCAGCGTCCTCTTCTTCGCCGCCGACGAGCCCGCGAAGGCGAATGCAATCCTCGGGCGTTTGCGCGTCGACCTCGGCCGACAGCTCGCGCGCGTCGACGGGCGCGCCTGGGCTCCTTTGCTTGTTCTGAACTTCCCAGTCTTCGAACGGGACGAAGAGGGCAGGCTGACCTATATGCACATGCCATTCGTGGCTCCTGTGGAAGAGGATCTGCCCCTGCTCGAAACCGACCCCGAGGGTGTACGGGGGACGCACTATGACGTCGTGCTAAACGGTGTAGAGCTCGGCTCGGGGAGTCTTCGCAACCACCGCTCGGATGTCCAGCGCCGGATCTTCGAAATCCTCGGCTACTCAAAGGCCGAGGCCGAGGAGCGCTTTGGATTCATGCTGAACGCGCTCGATGCGGGTGCGCCGCCCCATGGCGGCTTCGCCTTCGGCGTCGATCGTCTTGTGATGCTGCTTGCCGGCGCGGAAAGTCTGCGCGACGTGATCGCGTTTCCAAAGACCCAGCGTGGCCAAGACCTGCTGATCGATTCCCCTTCCGTGGTGAGTCCGGCACAGCTGGAGGAGCTCTCCCTGCGCATCGTCCCCCGGGAAGGCGAAGGCTGATGCGGCGTGCGAAAGCACGCGTCCCGCCGACCGGCTCTGTGCGGGAGGGCGGCGGCGCGACACCCCGGTGACACGAACCTTTACCACGCAAGTCCTCGTCATCGGAGGCGGGATCAACGGCGCGGGGATCGCGCGCGACCTCGCCCTGCGCGGCGTGCGGGTCGTACTCGTCGAGAAGGGCGAGCTCGGGGGGGGCACGTCCTGGGCTTCCTCCGGCATGATCCACGGAGGCCTGCGCTACCTGCAGAAAGACCCGGAGGTGACGCTCCACTCCTGCGTCGATTCCGGGAACATCCAGCGCATTGCGCCGCACCTCATCTTCCGGATTCCCTTTCTCATGCCGGTCTTCCGGGACGGTCCGATCGGGCCCGAGCTCGTCGAGATCGGCCTCGAGATGTACGACCGCTTTCAGCCGTTGAAGTGCGGCAAGCCCCACACACGCCTTTCCCGCGAGCAGGCGCTACGCCTGGAGCCCGCCCTCTCGCCACAGATTGAGTGCGCGTTCACCCTCGACGAATGGGGCGTCGATGCGGCGCGCCTGTGCGCAGCGAATGCCCTTGACGCGGCGGATCGCGGCGCCCGGGTGCGCACCCACACCGAGGTGACCTCGCTTCTGCGAGATGCGGGGAGGGTGACCGGTGCGCGGGTGCGGGATGGCATCACCGGCGAGGAGTGGCAGGTCGAGGCCGAGCTCGTGATGAACGCCGCGGGCCCCTGGCTCCCGAAGGTCGCGCGCCTTGCAGGGCTCGAGGTGAAGCTGCGGCCAGGCAAAGGTGTCCATCTCGTCTTCGAGCGTCGCGTTTCGGACCTCGCAATCTACGCGACAGGGATCGACGGCCGCGACATGTTCACGTTTCCACATGAACAGAACAGCATGGCGGGCACGACCGACGACGATTTCTACGGTGATCTTGACCGGATGGAGACCACCGAAGACGAAGTGGCGTACGTGCTCCAGGCCATGGAGCGCTCGATCCCGAGCATCCGCCGTCACCGCGTCTGCCACGTGACCGCGGGAGTCCGTCCGACGCTCTTTGGCTTTGGCAAATATGAGGACGAGCTCTCCCGGGACTATCAGGTGATCGACCACGGCGCGCGGGATGGCGTGCAGGGTCTTTTCACGATCGCCGGCGGAAAGCTTGCGGCCTACCGCCTCATGGCAGAGGACGCAGCCGACCGGTTGTGCGCCACCCTCGGCGTGAAGGAGCCGAGCCGCACGGCGTTCACACCTCTGCCCGGTGGGGAGGCGCCGCTCGACGTGGCAGCGCTTTCGCGCCGATTTCGCATCGGCTGGCCTGCTGCCCTGCGTCTCTTCTTTCGCCACGGCGCACACGCGCCGAGAGTGCTCGAGCAAACGTCGTCGCCGCCTGGGGCCGAGCTTGCGACGCCCTCGCCGCGCATCGTGTGTGCATGCGAGCCGGTGACCGACGCGGAGCTCATTCACGCCGCGCTGCGCGAGGGCGTGCGAACGCTCACGGACTGCTCTCTGCGCGTTCGTCTTGGAGTCGGCGCGTGCCAGGGGGCCTCGTGCGCCGGAGCAGCGGCAGGCGTGCTCGCCGAAGCGCTCGGCTGGAGCGCGGAGCAAGCGGCGTACGAGCTTACGACCTTCTGGGCCGAGCGCTGGCGTGTCGCGAGCCCAGCCCTGGCCGGCGCACAGATCGCGGCCCTTGAACTCCACCGCGCGGCCGACGTTGGCGCGCGGGGATTTACGCGCGGCGACCGTGCGGGTCACGCAGGCGAGGACTCCCCGCGGCGAGGCGTGGCCTGGGAGGCGGCGTGAGGGTCGTGGTGATTGGCGGCGGTCTGGCGGGAGCCGCCGCGGCCTTGGAGCTCGCCTCGCGCGCGCTCCACGTGACCCTGGTGTCGGCGGGGATGGGAGCGACCGCGCTCTCCTGGGGATCCCTCGACGTGGCCGTTCCCTCGCCCGACGTCTCCGGTCTCCCACTCCGCGACGCCACGGCGACGCGCCTCTTGTCGCCTCGAGAGCGACTCGCGGCCTGCTTGCGCACGCGTCCCCGACACCCCTATGCGACGCTCTTCGGGCGTAGCGGGGGAGGAGCAGCCGAGTCGGCGGCCAGCGACGCCGTGAAGAGCGCCGCCGCATCCCTCGACGGTTGGCTCGCCCCTTCGGGCCTGCGCGTCGAAGGGGCTCTCGACACCGCGCGCCTTCTCGCGAATGTGCGCGGTGCCGTGCGCGCCAGCGATTTTGCCTTCACGGGGCCCGCCGAGGGTGACCTCCAGGGAGCCGCTGAAGTCGAGGTCGCGGGCATCGCCGGACTCGCCCAGCATGACGCCCACCCCCTGGCACGTGCTCTCGCCGCGGAGTTCGCCGCGCTCGGGCTGCCACGCCCCTCGTTCCGCGTGGTGCCGCTCCCGCTCCCCGCAGGCTTTGTCGCGGACGGTGGCTCCCCGGCGCGTGTCGCCGCCCGGATCGACACCGAAGAGGGTCTGCGCACGCTGCTCGAAGCCGTGGCAGGACGACATCGTGACGAATCGTCTTTGCGCCGGGCGGAAGGCGAGCGCCGCCTGCTTCTCCTCCCCCCGATCCTCGGTTTCTCGGGCGTTCCGGCCAAGCTCGCCCGCCTGCGCGAGGCCGCGGGATGCCGCGTCGCGGAGTGCCTCGGCGCGCCGCCCGCGAGCCCAGCCGGTCTTCGCCTGGCGAACGCTCTGTCCGCGGCGCTCTTGCGCGAGGGTGTGGTCGTCCGGCGCGCTCGCGTTCGCACGCTCGAAAGGACGGGAAGGCGGGTAAACGCCTTGCACCTAGAGCCTGGTGAGGGTTCCTCCTCCACACATGAGCGTGTAGAAGCGGAAGTCGTGCTCCTCGCCAGCGGGCGATTTCTCGGCGGCGGGCTCGCCGAGCGCGAGGGGAGCGGTGTACACGAGACGCTGCTCGATCTTCCGCTGTATGACGAGGCGGGGGTGCGGGTGGACGGCTCGGCGGCAAGCCGCCTCGTGCGCGCCTCGCCGGAGTTGCCGCAGAGACTCTTCTCCACGGGCGTGCGTACGGATGCGAGGCTGCGTCCGCTCGGCGCGGACGGCGAGCCTCTTTTCGAGAACCTCTTTGCGGCTGGCGATTTGATCGGAGGCTTTGATCCCTCTACGCAGCGGACCGGACTCGGTGTGGCCCTGCTCACGGGCCTGCGCGCCGCGTCCGAGGTGGCGCGACTTGGGGAACAGGAGAGCGCATGATTCGAGGCTACCGCGGCTTTCTCCGCGAGTTCTCGCGCACCGGCAGTGCGCGGGCCTTTTGGCTCCAGGTGCGGACGGGCATAGCCCACCTCCTTCGTACCGCAGAGCGCCCGCGCGGGAGGGATGCGGTCGTGCTCTTCCTCGAGAACTATCGGGAGGATGGCATCCGGCTCCCCAACAAAGCGCGGGACGCGCTTCGCCTCGAGGCGCAGCGCTGCACGGCCTGCGGCCTGTGTACCGAGGAGTGCGCCCGGGTGGGTGGTGCGCCGCCTCTTGAGCCGATGGACGCCGTGGCAGCGGCCTCCCGCCTCGTGATCGACATCGTGCGGCTTGCGCTGCCCGTGGCCGGCGCGGCGGGCTGCCAGAGCTGCGCAGCGTGCGAAGCCGTGTGCCCCGCGCACATCCCGATCGCGCGGGTCCAGGCGGACCTTGGCTCCCTTGGAGCGATGGCGCAGCCGGCCGGGATTCGATAAACGGGACCCACCATGCCGCAAACCGCAAGGCCGACGCCCCCGCGTGAGGGCGAGAAGATCGCGCTCCGGGGAGGGCGCCTCGTGGTTCCCGACCACCCCGTCGTCCCCTACATCGAGGGCGACGGGACGGGGCCGGACATCTGGAAGGCGGCTGTGCGCGTGTTCGAGGGCGCGGTCGCAAAGGCCTACGGCGGCAAGCGCAAGATCACTTGGTTCGAAGTCCTGGCCGGTGAGAAGGCGTTCCGGGACAAGGGCGAATGGCTCCCCGAGGCGACCCTCGACGCCTTTCGCGAGTATCTTGTCGGGATTAAGGGTCCTCTCACAACGCCCGTCGGCGGCGGGATCCGCAGCCTGAACGTGGCGCTTCGCCAGCTCCTCGACCTGTATGTGTGCCTGCGGCCCGTGCGCTGGTACCCCGGTGTGCCGAGTCCTGTGAAGCGGCCGCAGGACGTCGACATGGTGATCTTTCGCGAGAACTCCGAGGACATCTACGCGGGCATCGAGTGGCCCGCGGGATCCAGCGAGGCGAAGAAGCTGATCGCGTTCCTTCAAAAGGAGCTCGGGGTGAAGAAAATCCGCTTCCCCGAGACGTCTGGCATCGGGATTAAGCCGGTATCGAAAGAGGGCACCGAGCGGCTCGTGCGGGCGGCGCTCGACTACGCGCTCCTTCACGGGCGCAAGAGCGTGACCTTCGTGCACAAGGGCAACATCATGAAGTTTACGGAGGGCGCCTTCCGCGACTGGGGCTATGAGCTCGTAAAGCGCGAGTATGCCGGACGCGCGATCGGCTGGGACGATTGCGGTGGCAAAGCGCCGGCGGGCCAGGTGCTGGTGAAGGACTCGATCGCCGACATCACGCTTCAGCAGATCCTCACGCGGCCCAAAGACTTCGACGTGATCGCCACCTTGAACTTGAACGGGGATTATCTCTCCGACGCGCTCGCGGCACAGGTGGGAGGCATCGGGATCGCCCCGGGCGCGAACATCAACTACCAGAGCGGTCACGGCATCTTCGAGGCCACCCATGGCACCGCGCCCAAATACGCGGGGCTCGACCAAGTCAACCCGAGTTCGGTGATCCTATCTGGTGTCATGATGCTCGACTACATGGGCTGGAACGAGGCCGCCCGCCTGATCGAAAATGGCATTTCGAGAGCGATCGCGAACAAGACCGTGACCTATGACTTCCACCGTCTCATGGAGGGCGCCCGGCTCCTCAAGTGCAGCGAGTTCGGCGACGCCATCATCGTCCAAATGCAGTAACCCCGGTCGAGGAGGCCCCCCACATGGCCCGAAACAAGATCGCGCTGATCGGCGCTGGCAACATCGGTGGCGTGCTGGCCGAGCAGATTGCCTACCGCGAGCTCGGCGACGTCGTGCTCTTCGACGTGGTGGAGGGTCTGCCCCAGGGCAAGGCACTCGACATCGCCGAGGGTGCGCCGATTCGCGGCTCTGACGCGAAGGTCCTCGGCACGAACCGCTATGAGGACATCGCCGGCGCGAACCTCGTGATCATCACAGCCGGTCTCGCGCGCAAGCCAGGCATGTCGCGCGATGACTTGCTTGCGAAGAATCTTGAAATCATGAAGAGCGTGGCACAGGGGGTAAAGCAGAACGCGCCGGCGGCAACGGTCATCGTGATTTCGAATCCGCTCGACGCGATGGTCTACACCTTCAAGCAAATCTCGGGATTCCCGAAGAATCGCGTGGTGGGCATGGCCGGCGTGCTCGACTCCACGCGCTTCCGAACCTTTGTGGCATGGGAGCTCGGTGTCTCGGTGGAGGACGTGACCGCCCTCGTGCTCGGTGGCCATGGGGACACCATGGTTCCACTCCCGCGCTACACGCAGGTCGGGGGCATCCCGGTCGCAAAGCTCCTGTCCCACGAGAAAATCGCGGAGATCTCGAAGCGAACCCAGAACGCGGGCGGCGAGGTCGTGAACCTCTTGAAGACCGGCTCCGCATTCGTTTCGCCGGCCGCCTCGGCGCTCGAGATGGCCGAGGCCATCTTGAAGGACAAAAAACGCGTTCTGGCTTGCGCCTGCTACCTCGAGGGCGAGTACGGGGTGTCGGGCTTCTATGTGGGCGTCCCTTGCGTGCTGGGGGCTGGGGGTGTCGAACGCGTGCTGGAGGTGCAGCTCGATCCTGACGAGCGCAAGCTGTTCGACGCGTCGGTGGAGCACGTCCGCTCTCTCGTTGCACAGATCAAGCTCTCGTAACCCTGCCGCGTAGCAAGCGGGGCGGTGCCCCGTACGCTCCGCGGCGCAGCCGAGCGAAGTCGGAAATGAACATCCACGAGTATCAAGCGAAGGCGCTCTTGCGGGCGTACGGAGTGGGCGTGCCCGAGGGCAAGCTGGCCACAACGCCGGCTGAGGCCGAGGTGGCCGCGCGTGCGCTCGATTGCGACGTCGTCGTGGTGAAGGCGCAAGTTCACGCCGGAGGCCGCGGAAAGGCCGGAGGCATCAAGCTTGCGAGATCCCCCGCCGAGGCAAAAAAGGTCGCGAGCGAGATCCTCGGGATGACCCTGCATTCCCACCAAACCGGCCCGGAGGGCAAGATCGTACACAAGGTGTACGTCGAGGCCGGCTCCGACATTGCGCGCGAGCTCTATCTCGCGATTCTCCTCGACCGTGCCGCCGAGAAGTTCGCCCTCATCGCGTCCACGGAAGGCGGCATGGAGATCGAGGAGGTGGCGGCGAAGACGCCGGACAAGATTCTCACCGTGCACGTCGATCCCAATCTCGGCCTGCAATCCTTCCACGCCCGCCGCATCGGGTTCTGGCTCGGACTTGACGCTCCGCAGGTGAAGAAGTTTGAGGCTTTCCTTGCCGGACTCTGGCGGCTTTACCTAGAGCGAGATGCTTCGCTCGTCGAGATCAACCCGCTGGTCGTGACGGAGCAGGGCGAGCTGCTCGCGCTCGATGCGAAGCTCAACTTCGATGACAACGCGCTCTATCGCCAAGCCGAGGTTCGGGACCTGCGCGATCCCGAGGAGGAGGATCCGCGCGAGCGCGAGGCCAAGGAAATCGATCTCGCCTACGTGGGCCTTGACGGGGACATCGGGTGCATGGTGAACGGCGCAGGGCTCGCGATGGCGACCCTCGACATGATCCAGTTCTGTGGTGGTAGGCCAGCCAATTTCCTGGACGCGGGCGGCGGGGCTGACAAAGAGAAGGTGAAGGAGGCGTTCAAGCTCATCCTGCGCGATCCAGCGGTCCGCACGATTCTCGTCAATATCTTCGGCGGCATCGTGCGTTGCGATCTCATCGCAGAGGGCGTGGTCGCTGCGGCCTCCGAGCTTGGCGTCAAAGTACCCGTCGTCGTGCGCCTCCAGGGCACCAATGCCGCGGAGGGTCGCGAGATCCTCGCAAAGTCTGGCCTCAACCTTACGCCCGCCGAGACGCTGCGCGATGCGGCCGAGAAGGCCGTCGCCGCAGCACGCCCTGCGGCCAAGAACTGAACGGAGCCCACAGGTGCCCATACTGTGTGATAGGAACACGAAGCTTTTGGTGCAAGGTCTCGGCAAGATGGGCCAGTTTCACGCCAAGCTCTCCCTCGAATACGGAACGAAGGTGGTAGGGGCGGTGGCACCGGGCAAAGGTGGGACTGTCGTGGACGGCATTCCTCTGTTCAATACCGTGCGCGAGGCCAAGGCGAAAACCGGAGCCAACGCCTCGGTCATCTTCGTACCGCCGCCGGGGGCAGCGGATGCGATCCTCGAAGCTGCCGATGCCGAGCTCGACCTCGCCGTGTGCATTACCGAAGGGATCCCCGTACTCGACATGGCGCGCGCAAAGGCTGGCCTTCAAGGAACGAAGACGCGCCTGCTTGGACCCAACTGTCCGGGAGTCGTGACGCCCGGTCAGTGTCGGATTGGCATCATGCCCGCCCAGATCACCCGCCCGGGTCCTGTAGGTGTCGTCTCTCGCTCTGGAACCCTGACCTATGAGGCGGTGGATCAACTCTCGCGGCTCGGGATCGGGCAGTCGAGCTGTGTTGGCATCGGTGGCGATCCTGTGATCGGGACGACCTTCGTCGACGCGCTTGGCCTCTTCGAGGCCGATCCTCACACGAAGGCCGTGGTCTTGATTGGCGAGATTGGAGGCGCGGCCGAGGAGATCGCCGCTGAGTTCGTAAAGAGCCGGATGACAAAGCCAGTGGTCGCCTTCATTGCGGGCCAGAACGCTCCGGCCGGAAAGCGAATGGGGCACGCAGGAGCCATCATCGCCGGCGGCAAGGGACGTGCCAGCGACAAGATTGCGGCGCTCGAACGGGTCGGGGTTTCCGTCGCGCGATCACCGGCAGACATCGGTGAGACGCTCGCGAAAAGGTGCCCTCATCTCGCGGGCTAACCAGCCCGCGAGAACACAAGCTCCTAGACCGCGCACGCGACTGCGGGTTACCTTGGGAGCGCGACGCGGCGTCGCCGCTCCGGGCCCTAGACTTTTCATCCGTGAATCGCGGTTTCAGGTCGCGGCCGCACGCCCGCGTCGCCCGAACGTCCGGGCAGTCCGATCAGCGACCCGTGGCGGAGGCCCGGTCGCAGATTGCTGAGGGCCCTTCGGGCCCCGATTCCTTCCCGCGCCTGCGCAAGCGCAGAATCGTGTCTACCGGATCGACAAGCTCCGGTGGCACCTCGATCGAGATCGAGTCGTCGCGCCAATTCATCGCGAGCGAACGGCCGCTTGGTTCCGCCACGACGCAGGCGAGACCGTCCCAAGCCGGCCCTCTCAGCTCGAGCAAGATTCTGTGGCTTCGCGCGCGAGCGCCGGGGTGTAAGTCCAGCACATGGATCAGTCGATCAGCTCCCAAGCACGCCGCCACAGCCACGAGGTCTTCGCCGCGTAGCTTGAGACCCGGCACGGAAGCTTTCGGATAGCGCATGGGTACCGCATCCACGAAAAGGGGTCGCCTTGGCGCATACCAGCGGCCTAAGGCCTCCAGCCCGTCCATCACCGTGGGGTTCAGGGATCCATCCATTTCGGCGGCGACGCCGAAGTTCACCTTGCCACCGCTCGCCATGATCAGGGCTGCAGTGACGGCGTTCTCGAGGGGGTCGGTCTTGGGCTGCGGCACATCCCAGTTGGTGGCGGCAGGGGTCACAAGCTCCCAAGGCCTCGCGAGGCTCCGCCACGCGTTCACCTGTCTCCAGGTATCTCGAAGACCGTGGGCCTCCCACGAGAGGTAGTGCGCCCAGCGCGGCTCTCCGAGGATGCTTGCGTTGAAGGTGACGATCACGCGGGGATGCTTCGCAGCCATGAAGTCCATGATGGGCTCGGACAGCGCTTCGCCATGGGCGCCAAACCAGTCCGTCCACAAGATCTGTGCACCGTAGCTGCTGCAGAGCTCGTCGAGCTGGCCCAGCACGTAGCGCTCATAGCGTTCCGGGTCGTAGGTGAACTCGTTCAGCTGGAATTCGTCGAAGAAGGGATAGGGCTCCTCGATCTGGACCCCGGCCTTCCGCGCGTGCCGCTCCATTCCCGCGAAGACAAGGCGAATAAACTGGGAAAAGCCCAGGGACTTGCGGAGCGCGGCCCGCTTGCCGCCCCTCATTCCAAGAAATGAGCTCGTCGAGCGGCGCAGCGGCTGGATCTCGTCGAAGTCGGGATTGTGATCGAAGACTGCGGAATAGTAGTAGCCGTGGCGGATCCCCGCCTGGCGACTCGCATCGGAGAATTCACGGCAAGCGTCGAAGGGAGTCTTCCAAGCCGTGTGGCGCGTATCCCACCAGCAGATGCCATCGTGCCACTTCGCCTCGAAGACGTGGTAGTCGCAGCCGATGCGCTTCGAAGCGGCGACCCACTCCCTCGGACGAACGAACGGGCCGTCGAAGCGGAGCGATCCGTCTGGCGCCTTGAGCGACGCATTGAAGCGATCAAAGTTGCGCTGCCAGCGCCAGCCGGGACGGGCCTCGATCTGGTACATGAGGCCGAGCCCCGCCCCCTCCCACCAATTGCGAGAGGTCTGCCCTGGGCCGGAAAGGTCACTCCCTTCCCTGTCTCCGAGACGTTGCCGGTGGCGAAAACTCCAGCTCGCCCGCAGGATCGGCCACGCGTTGCTCCCTAGGCCTTGGAGCAGGTACCCGCGGAGCCGCCGGACGTAGAAGCTCCTAAACCGCAGCGCCTTCTCCTTGCGCGCGACGACCGGAGGGGTCGCCTCGGGGCGGATCGGTCGCGTGGGATCGTATCCGAAACGACCTCTTCTGCGGTGTAGAGTCGGGGGATGCACGCCGGAATCCTCGCCTCGCGCGATCCGCACAGTCGGAAAGGAGGGGTCGTCGTCGTGGTCGCGACACTGCTCTCGGCGTGCTCTCTCGTGCACCCCGCGCCGGCGCCGCGTGAACCCTTGCCACCTCCACCCGCGCACTCCCTCGAGGTCACCGCCACGGCCTACAACTCGATTCCAGACCAGACCGAGGGCGATGGCACGCTCACAGCCTTCGGACTGCGTCTTCGCCCGGGCATGCACATCGTCGCGGTATCGCGGGACCTCGAGGCCCAAGGACTGCGCGAGGGAGTGCGCATCACGATCGATGGCCTCGAGGGCGAGTGGCAGGTCGGCGACCGTTTGAGCGACCGCTGGCGAGAACGCGTTGACATCTATATGGGATCCGACGTTACAGCTGCACGCGCATGGGGGAAGCGTCGAGTGCGGATCCACTGGATGGAATAAGCAGGCCCTGCCACGGTGAGTTCGCTCGGTATCGCAAGAGATGAGCTCCTTTCTCAGTCGAGCTCTCGAGGACCCGAGTCCCGGTGAGGCGCACAGGCGTCACATCGGACATGCGGCGGAGCGGGCACTCTGCGACCATGGTTTCCCGCCGGAAAAACAGCGGAGAGGAAGCCTTATGACACCGGATCGGGTGACATCACGGTTCGGACACGGATCCACGGCGATGGAGGTCGTTGCGGGTGTGGACCTGCGGGGCAAGAACGCTGTTGTGACGGGCGCAGCGTCTGGCATCGGTATCGAGACCGCTCGTGCCCTCGCCGGCGCCGGCGCGGACGTGACGCTCGCGGTGCGGAACACTGCCAAAGGCGAGGAAGTGGCCCAGGAGATCCGCAAGACCGCGCGTCACGATGCGGTCCGTGTCGAGCCTCTCAACCTCGCCGACTTTGACAGCGTTCGTCGCTTCGCCGATCGATACCTCGCGCGGCGGGTTCCGCTCCACATCCTCGTGAACAACGCGGGGATCATGGCGTGCCCCCTCGGTCGCACCCCGGAGGGCTACGAGTCGCAGTTGGCAACCAACCACTTGGGTCACTTCCTCCTCACCGGGAGGCTTGCTTCCGCCCTTCTCGCGGCTCCGCACCCACGCGTCGTCTCCCTCACCTCGATCGGTCATCGGCTCTCCCCCGTCGTCTTTGACGATCTCCACTTCGAGCGCCGCCGCTACGACAAGTGGCTCGCCTATGGCCAGTCAAAGAGTGCGAATGCCCTCTTCGCAGTGGAGCTCGACCGACGTGGAAAGATTTCGGGCCTGACGGCCAACGCCGTGCACCCTGGCGGGATCATGACCGGCCTCCAGCAGCACCTCTCACGCGAGGAAATGGACGCCATGGGCTGGCTCGACGCCGACGGGAAGCCGCGCGTTGGCTTCAAGACCCCGCAGCAGGGAGCAGCCACCTCAGTCTGGGCGGCGACCGCGCCCGAGCTCGCAGGGAGGGGCGGGCGCTATCTCGAGGACTGCAACGAGAGCCTCCCCGCCACGGCCGATCGACCCTTCGCGGGGTACCACGCGCACGCCATCGATCCGGCAAGTGCGCAGCGGCTCTGGGCGGTGTCGGAGGAGCTCGTCGGGGAGACGTTCAACCTCTAGCGCAGCGTTCCACGCTGCCGTTCCCTCCATCCCCCTTCAGGCGGCCCCTCCGCTGTACGATCGTGGGATCTGGAGGCCCGCATGTATTCTGGAGGCTGCTTCTGCCGTGCCGTCCGCTATCAGGTGGAGGGCGCCCCCTTCCACGAAACCCTTTGTCATTGCTCGATTTGCCGCCGCACGAGCGGAGCACCGTTTGTGGCCTGGGCAAGCTTCCCGCGCGCAGGATTCCGCTTTACCTCGGGATCGCCAGCACGCATCCGGTCGTCTCCCCAAGCCTGCCGTTCGTTCTACGCGGCCTGCGGGACCCCTCTCGTGTTCGAGCACGATGGCTTTCCGGATGAGCTCGACATCACGCTTTGCAGCCTCGATGAGCCCGAGTCGATTCAACCGAAAGACCACACCCACGTGCGTAGCAAGCTGCGCTGGGTCGACCCGATGGACGGACTTGCCCAGTACTCCCAGGGCCGGGAGCCATGAGCTTGCAACCGGGAGGCGACCCTGCGGGAGCTTCCTCTTACCCCTCGAAGCGTGATGCATGGCTCGCGTTCGTTGTCTGGATGGGCTCGCTCCTTTCGATGGGCGGAGGCCTTTTGTGTGGGTTCGCGATCCGTGCGGAACCGCGCGTTTCCGCATTGGCTTTCATGCTCTGCCTTGGAGCCCCCGCCTTCTTGCTCTGGTCGTTTTACGGCACGAGCTACGCGCTCCTGGCCGACCAACTCCTGATCCGAAGCGGCCCCTTCCGCTTCCGCGTCCCCCTGGTAGAGATCACCGCAGTCGCGCCCTCGCGAAATCCGCGGTCAAGTCCCGCCTGCTCCCTTGACCGCTTGGAGATCCGCTACCGGGGCGACCGATCTCGCATGCTCATCTCGCCCGAAGACAAGGCGGGATTCCTCGAGGCGCTCCAGCGGCGCTGCGATCAGCTGGTCCCAACGAGCGAGGGGCTCGTCCTTCGGGGCAGGGCGTAGCGGCCGGCCGGTTCGTGGCGAGGCCCACGCGCGACACCCGCGTCTAGGGAACCGGCTCGATGCTCGGCGCCGCGGGCCCCGAATCCTCGCTCCCCTTCGGGCGGGGCGGGACTGGGTTTTTTTCGACAGTGCTTTCGACTTGCGTGTTGCAGGGGAGCGCCTCGCGCTCCACGCAATCCGCGTGGTCCCTTGCCCCATCACAGCTCTCCCAAGCGGCATGCCTACAGGCGTCGCGCCGCATCGCCTCGCGATCGTCCGAGGAGAGCCTCTCGGGGGCGCGCGCTTGCGCACAGGCCAGGGTGAACAAGACCGCAAACGCGGGGATCGGACGCATCATGCGCGGATATAGCGCTCGCGAAGCGCGCCGCGCCCATGCCCGGAAGTTCACCTTCGCCCCGCCTTGTGCGAGTCTTGGGCCATCCTCCGGGGAGGTCCTATGCCCGAACCGCCCAAACCTTTTACTCCGGCCCAGGAGCGTGTTGGCAACGTGGTCATCCGCATCATGTCCACTCTCAACGTCGTCGCATTTCGCCTCTCGAAGGGCAGGCTCGGCGGCCGGTTTCCGGGGGGTGCGCCGGTTCTTCTGCTCACCACGATCGGCCGCAAGTCGGGAGAGCGGCGCACGGCCCCCGTGCTCTACCTCGCAGACGGCGACCGCTTCGTCGTGGTGGCGTCGAAGGGGGGCTTCTCGACACATCCGCTTTGGTACAAGAACCTGGAGAGCAATCCGAACGTGGAAGTCGAGGTCGGGAGCGAGCGGAAGAAGATGATGGCTAAGCGTGCAAGCGACGTAGAAAAGCGTGTGCTCTGGCCGAAGCTCGTCGCCATGTACCGCGACTTCGACGACTACCAGGCAAGAACGCAACGGGAAATTCCGGTCGTGATCCTCTCACCGCTCTAGCGGATCGCGACCGCAGGTCTTTTGCAGGCGGATGCGCGGAGAAGGAGGGGGGGGCGAGCCATGGCGTCCAAAGAACGAAGCGTGCGCAAGGCCGAGGCCAAGACGTTTTCACTCCACTGGGGAAGCGGAGTCATCGAAGAAGAGGTGCAGATCGCGACGCCCTACCATGTCCCCACGATTCAACTCCTGCACTTTTTGGAGGGCGAGGCGAAGGGGACCTACGAGATCCGCTTCTGCCACTACGACCACCGCGGCCGCTTTCAGCGCTCGCCCCTCATCGTGGATGAGAAGGATTTGCCCGAGCTGCGAAAGGCCTTGCTTCGCGCGCCGAAACTCCGCCGTCTGCTGGGACGCCTCCTGAAGTAGCCGCGGCCCGGGCGAATCTCGGCTACTGGACGAAGTAGTCGAGAGGGAGATGAAGGAGCGCCCAGAGGGCGTGGCGCCACGAGGTCTCCCGGCGCTCGCCCGGTACGAGCGTTCCGTAGTAGATGCCGCGCACCACGACATTGCTCATGGCCGCGAGCACGATCGCGCTCACGGCAAGCGGAGTGGGCTCTCGGAGGTGACGCACGATCGGTACGATGAAGGGGACGATGTCCGTGATGCCGACCACCGCGGCGAGACCGAGGAGCCCTGCGTCTCCCATGGCGTTGCGCACGAGGACCGTGGAGACCGAAAGCACGACGTAGAGCACTGCGAAGAGGAGCGCTGGAGAGAGTTCAAAGGGGTTCTGGAGTCCGGCAGCACCTTGCCCTGCCGGTGCCTCACGCAGCTGCGTCTTCACCGTCACCGCCAAGAGGAGTCCAATCATGCCGAATGGCGAATCGCCAGCTGAAGTAGGAGATCGCGGTGAGCCCGGCCAGCGAGCAGCCCGACCGGCAGCATGAATGCCACCCCGTCCCGCGAGAGCCACGCGCACCCGAAGCCATAGAGACTGATCAGGGGATGGGTCCGAACGCCGCCGAAGACGACCTTGTGCTCCTCGTAGCGTGTGCTCTCTCGCTCGAGGCCGATCAGGAAGCCCAGTCCGAGCGCGACGGCAAAGCAGAGGCGAAGTCCATTCGATGGCGGGCGTGGGCTGGTGCATCATACTCGGTGCAGCGTCGCCGAGCGACGAAAGAACAGGAGAAGCGCATGCCCCACGGCTATACGACCCGAGATGGTTGGTTCATCGATCGCCATGGCCGCCATACCCTGCTGCGGGGCGTAAACCTTGGCGGGAGCAGCAAGCTGCCCGCACGACCCGACAGCGCGACGCACCGAGGCGTCGACTTCCTCGGTTGGCGCGACGTCTCCTTCGTAGGCCGGCCGTTCCCGCTGGAGGAAGCGGACCGTCACCTCGAGCGCATCGCGTCCTGGGGGTTCTCCGTGTTGCGCCTGCTCACGACCTGGGAAGCGATCGAACACGCGGGGCCCGGTTGCTACGACGAGGCCTACCTCGATTATTTCAGTGCCGTGGTCCGCAAGGCCCGCGCCCACGGGCTCTTGGTCTTCGTCGATCCCCACCACGACGTGTGGAGCCGCTGGACAGGCGGCGATGGTGCGCCGTTCTGGCCTTTCGAGTGGGCGGGCCTTTTGCCCGAGCGCTTCGTACCCGCAGAGGCCGTGGAGCTCGATGCTCTCGACTGGCCCAGCAACGCCCAGCGCGTACCGTGTGCGACCATGTGGACCCTCCTTCTCGGCGGGGACCTCTTTTGCCCCGAGCTGCGCGGGGTGCAGGGCGCGCTTCAGGATCACTACGCCAGCGCGCTCTGCGCTCTTGCCGAACGCCTCGCCGACCTCGACAACGTGCTGGGCTACGACAGCTTCAACGAGCCCTCCCCGGGCTATGTGGGCCGGGGGGACGATCTCTTGCGCGGGACGCGCTTTATGGGCAGCGGCCCGAAGTCCTTTTCGCCCCTGGAGCACCTCGCGGCGGCGGACGGCCACACCGTTCAGGGGGCCGCGGGCCGAGTCCTCAATCCTCGGGGACTCTCGATCTGGAAGAACGGTTGTCCCTGGCGACGCCTCGGTGTGTGGGATCTTGATTCCGAAGGCCGACCCGTGCTCGCGAAGCCGGACTACTTCCGCAAGGTCGAGGGCCGCGGAATCTCCGCGTGGTCCGATTTTCTCGTTCCTTTCGTCCAGCGTCTGCGCGAACGCCTGCGGCGCGCCCATCCCGGCTGCATTCTCTTCTTGGAAGGCGTGCCTGGAGTGCCCGAGACGCCCTGGAGCGATCCGGATCCCCTCGTCTGCGATGCGCGGCACTGGTACGACGTGGTGATGCTGATTCACCGCCGCTTTGATCCCGAGGCCCATCCCACGCTTGGGGGCGGCGTTCGGAGCGGAGTGGAGGGCATCGCGGCGGCGTATATGGATCAGCTCGGCGGGATCGCCGCGCTCTCGCGCAAGACGATGGGCGAGCTTCCCGTGCTCCTCGGGGAGCTCGGTATTCCCTATGAGATGAATGACGGCGAGGCCTATCGAACCGACGACTATTCGAAGCACGAGATCGCCCTCGAGGCCACCTACCGCGCCCTCGACGCGACGCTCCTCAGCTCCACCCACTGGAACTACACCGCCGACAATACCCACGCCCGCGGCGACAGCTGGAATCACGAAGATCTCTCGCTCTTTAGCCGTGATGACCAGCAAGATCCTCACGATCTCGATTCCGGGGGACGCGGCACCCGGGCCTTCGTGCGCCCCTGCCTCCGCCACGCGGCCGGGCGGCCTCTGCGCATGCAGTTCGTGCCTGCGACCGGGGTCTTCGAACTAGAGATTGAGAGCGACCCGTCCGTGCGCGCGCCTACCGAGGTCTTTGTGCCGCGCCTTCAGTATCCGCGGGGGCTCACCGTGGAAGTTTCCGCAGGCGGCTTCGCCCACGACGGCGCGCGACAGGTTCTACGATGGCATGCCGGGGGAGCGAGGGGAGTGATTTCAATGCGGATCTCCCGCTAGGACGCGCCCCGAGGTCCCGCCGCGATCGCCTTGGCGGTAGAGACGAAAGGCACACGCGGTCTCCTCGCCGGCGCGGGGTCCGTGCTCAACACCTCCCAGCGTGACCGCTCAGCTTAAATCGCGCCCGCGGCGCATCACAGCCAGCTCTGGAAGCGCCGGATGTACCAGGTCTTCACGGCCTGGGTGAGAACGCAATAGCTGAGCAGGATGGCCGCAAGCCAAACGAAATAGCTCCCGGGAAGCCGTACCAGACTCCCCGCTCCTGCGATCGGCGAGAAGGGGAGCCAGATCGCCAGCGCCGAGATCAGGCCCGTGAACAGCAGAACCGGGGTTGCGGCCACACTCTGGACGAAGGGAATCTTCTTCGTGCGGATCATATGCACGATCAGTGTCTAAGAGATCAGACCCTCGACGAACCATCCCGACTGGAAGAGCGACTGCCGTTCCGGGGTATTCGCCCCCAGCGCCCACCACAGGACGAGGAAGGTGAGGACGTCGAAGACAGAGCTTACGGGGCCGATAAAGACCATGAAGCGCGCGATTCCGCTCGGCTCCCACTTTCGGGGCTGCTCCAGGAACTCGCGGTCCATCCGATCCCAGGGCAAGGAAAGCTGGGAGAGGTCGTAGAGGAGATTCTGGATCAGGAGCTGGATCGGCAGCATGGGCAGGAACGGAAGGAATGCGCTCGCGACGAGTACGCTGAAAACGTTCCCGAAGTTCGAGCTCGCGGTCATCTTGATGTACTTGATGATGTTTCCGTATACCTGCCTTCCCCGCAGAACCCCCTCTTCAAGTACGAGCAAGCTCTTTTCGAGCAGGATCAGGTCCGCCGATTCCCGGGCGATGTCCGTTGCCGTGTCGACAGAGATCCCCACGTCCGCATCTCGCAGGGCCGCAGCGTCATTGATCCCATCGCCGAGGAATCCGACGGTATGGCCCTTCTTGCGCAGTGCCCGGACGATCCGCGCCTTCTGCAGGGGGGCGAGCTTCGCGAAGACCGAGACTCGGTCACATAGCTCCGCGAGCTCCTCTTCCGAGAGCTCGTCGATCTCGCTCCCGAGTGCCAGATGCGCAACGTCGAGTCCGACCTCTCGGCACACGCGCCGCGTCACGATCTCGTTGTCCCCGGTCAGGATCTTCACCGCAACGCCGTGACTGCGGAGCGCCGCGAGCGCTGCTGCGGCGGTCTCTTTCGGGGGATCCAAGAACGCGATGAACCCGAGAAGGACCAAGTCGCTCTCGTCAGCGACCGTGTAGGCGCGGCCGGAGATGCGCATCTTCCGGTAGGCCACTGCGACGACGCGAAGCCCGCTCTCATTCTTCTTCGCAATCAGTTCTGCACACTCGCCGCGCAGGTCGTCGGTCAGCGGGATGACGATGCCACGCTCTTCGGCGTAGCCGCAAACCTCGAGAATCTCCTCCGTTGCGCCCTTGCAGATCAGGAGGTCATGGCTGCGTTCCGTCCAGACCACGACCGACATCCTGCGCCGCGCGAAATCGAAGGGGATCTCGTCGATTTTTTGATAGCGCGCGCCAAGCAGGTGCTGCCGCTCGGGAGCGACGCGTTCGAGCACCGCGCGGTCGAGAAGGTTCTTGAGTCCGGTCTGGAAGCGACTATTCAGGTAGGCATAGTCCAAGACGCGAGCGTCTTCCCGGCCATGAATGTCCAGGTACTCTTCGAGCACGATGCGGTCTTCCGTCAGTGTCCCGGTCTTGTCCGTGCACAGCACGTCCATCGCCCCAAAGTTCTGGATGGCATTGAGCCGCTTCACGACCACCTTGCGACGAGCCATTCCCACCGCGCCCCTGGCGAGGTTGGCCGTCACCACCATCGGAAGCATCTCCGGGGTGAGGCCCACGGCGATCGCGATCGCGAAGAGGAAGGCTTCCCTCCAGTCACCCTTGGCGAGACCGTTGATCAAGAACACCACCGGAACCATCACCAGCATGAACGCGATCAAGACCCGCGTCACGCTGTTCACGCCATGGTCGAAGCTCGTGAGGCTGCGGTGGCCGATCACACTGCGCGCGAGAGACCCGAAGTACGTGCGACGCCCGGTGGCGACCACAAGCCCGAGCGCCGAGCCGCTAATGACGTTCGTTCCCATGAAGCACAGGTTTCCGCGTTCGAGGGGGTTGCGACTCGCGACGCCCGCGGCCTGCGCGTCCCTGCCCGCCACCACCTCGTAGAGCGTGTCGACCTTTTCGATCGGCAGGGCCTCCCCCGTCAGCGCCGACTGACTCACGAAGAGGTCTTTTGACCTGAGCATCCGGATGTCTGCAGGGACCATGTCCCCCGCTGAAAGGTGAACGAGGTCGCCCGGAACGAGCTCCTCGAAGGGAACGTCCTGCTTCTCGCAGCGCCAGACCGGCCGCTCGTCGGCTCCGGTTTCGCTGTATTGCCTCATGACCGTGGCGGACGTCTGGACCATCGCCCGAAGGGTTTCGGCCGCGCGCGAGGATCGGAACTCCTGGACGAATCGCATCAGCACGCTCACCGCGACCATCACGGAGACGACGACCGTGCCTCGGGTGTCGCCGGTCCAGAAAGAGACCGCCCCGAGGACGACGAGCACAAGGACAAAGGGATTGTGGAGGTTGTGAAGCAGCATCCGATACCAGCGGGCCGGTCGCTCGTGGGCGATCTCGTTGGGGCCGTATTCGGCTAGACGCTCGGCCACCTGCTCGGGACGCAACCCATTCCCGTTCGAAGCGAGCTGCTCGAGGGCGCCGTTCGCGTCCGCGTCCGAAGCGGCGAGAAGGGCGGAAACGTCATGGAACGCGACGCGAGGCCCGCGCTGGCGGGAGCTTTCTCCCGTCGCCCGGGTCGCGACCTTTCCCAGAATACGCGCACGCAGCATGGCCCTGCACCTCCCTACAGCTGACTGCGGATTGGGTCGAACGAGGGCCGGCAACCTCGCGGCGAAGGCGCTCCAAGCCTCGAGACTTGGAGCGACATCGACGATGCCGGTCCCGTACGAACACGTCTTCAGTTGTCAGGAAGCGGGGAAGGAGAAACGTCGAACGAGGAGATCTCTGGGGTTGCTTCGGCTTCCGCTAGCGGCCGGCCGTCTGAACGGAAGCGAGGAGGATCCTAGCTTTCGCGGGTCAGTCGGCGCGGTCGCGCACTTCCTGTTGTTGGTGACTCGAACTACCACCTTCCGGCATGGAGCCCGATGATCCTCCAGTCGTTGCAACCGGCTCGGCTCACCGTGGCCGAGTCCGCTCGCTTGCGAGCCTGTATCTCAGGCTCACTTGAGTGTCAACCCTATCGGCACGTGTGTGCGAGAAGACGAGGTCCCCCTCTTGCTGACTGCGTGGAGGGTCAGCCGCGCGACCCGCCCACTCCTCCGAGGGAGTCCCCGCGGCCCCTCCCCCCGGATCTTGCAAGTCTTCGCAGGAGGCGCTCCTCGTGCGAAAGTGAGGGTCCTAGGTCCGAAGCGCATGGCGGATCGGAATCTTCCTTCGAGACGAGGTAGCCGCGGCGTGGGCGAGTGGTATGACGTTGCCATCGTGGGCTACGGGCCGGTCGGTCAGACCCTGGCGATCTTGCTAGGCGAGCGCGGCACAAAGGTCGGGGTCTTCGAAAAACAGGCCGCGCCGTACCCGATGCCGCGAGCGGTCCACTTCGATCATGAGATCGGGCGGATCCTCCAGGCGGCGAGAGTCGCCGATGATCTCGTGGAGCGGACGGAACCCGCACCCATCTACGAATGGCGCAACGCGGCGGGAGAGACCCTGCTGCGGTTCGGCCGGGATACGGGTACAAGCCTCTCCGGCTGGCCGGAGTCCAACATGTTCGCCCAGCCGGAGCTTGAGGCGCTGCTCGACGCAAGGGCGCGCTCCTACTCCTCCGTCACGGTGGGGCGGGGCTGCGAGGTGATGGCGATCCAGCCGGGGCCCGAAGAGGTCGAGCTCGGAGTCGTCGACTGTGACGGACAAACGCGCGCCGTGCGGGCGCGCTACGTCGTGGGCTGTGACGGCGCGAATAGCTTCGTGCGATCCCACCTGGGTGCCCGCGTCACCGATCTTGGCTTCTTCTTCGATTGGTTGATTGTCGATGTGATCCCCCATGCAAAGCGGGTCTGGCAGCCTCTCAACTGGCAACTGTGCGATCCCGCCCGCCCCACAACGCTCGTTTCCGGAGGCCCCGGCAGGCGACGCTGGGAGTTCATGCGGCTTCCGGGAGAGAGCGTCGACGAACTGAACAGCGAGAAGACGGCGTGGCGGCTGCTTGAGCCGTGGGGTGTCACTCCTTCTGCCGCCACGCTCGAACGCCACGCGCTCTACAGGTTTCAAGCTCGGTGGGTCGACAC
>DAIOWK010000018.1:0-22213 GCA_036758525.1 Myxococcota bacterium | reverse complement strand
ACCGGGCCGGGCTTGGGAGCGCGATACCCGCGCCACGGTGTTCTCGACCACCAAGGGGGTCACCGCCACCTGTCTGCACCTGCTGGCCGAGCGGGGCAAGATTGCGCTCGACGACCCGGTCGTTCGCCATTGGCCGAGCTTCGCGCCCAAGGGCCTTGGGACGTCCAAGGAGCGCGTGACGGTGCGACACGTCCTGTCGCACCAGGGCGGCATCCCCGTGTGTCCCGAGGGCGTCACGCGCTTCGAGCAGACCCTGGACTGGGATTTCATGGTACGCGAGATGGAGGGCTTGCTACCGGAATGGGAGCCCGGCACCGCGAACGGCTACCACGCCATCAACTACGGCTGGCTTGTGGGCGAACTGATCCGGCGGGTTTCTGGCCAGCGGGTGGGGGCGTTCCTGAGGGACGAGGTTGCCGAACCGCTTGCGCTGGAGGGCGTCGACATCGGCCTTCCCGCGGCTCTTCACACCAAGGTCGCGCCCCTCGAGCCACCGCCGCCCGAGCATCTCCCGACGCAGGGCCCGAACGAGGATCTGCGTGATCCTACAAGCATCGCCGCCCGAACGATCCTGCGCCCGGACGGGGACCTCGTCGGCTTCATGAACACACCCGCCGCCCGTTCGGCGGAGTACCCGGCGTCTGGGGGCATTGCGACCGCTCGGGGGCTCGCACGCTTGTATGCGTGCCTGGCTCAAGGGGGAACGCTCGACGGTGTACGCTTGCTCTCTCCTTCCACGCTTGCCCGGGCAACCGCCCTGCAGGTCCCCGAAGGTCGCAGGGACCTCGTACTGGGTGTGCCCCTGCGCTGGGCGCTCGGCTTTCACAAAGGTGGCGAGTTCTCCGCCACAGGTCCAAATCCGAACTCCTTTGGCCACGCGGGCTATGGTGGATCGCTGGCCTTCGCGGACCCGGACGCGAATCTCAGCTTCGCGATCGTGCTGAACCGAATGCAGAACGAACTCCAGGGCGGGTTCCGGGTCCTGTTGGCCGTGAAGGCGGTCTACGACTCGTTGGCTGAAGCGACCCCGTGAGAGGACAGCGTCGTGGACCGCCCCTTGAGGCGAGCTCGCCGCGCCTACGTGGTGCCGTCGCGGGGCAGGTTTACGAGCTGGCGCGCCATCACGATGCGCTGGATCTGACCGGTCCCTTCGACGATGTCCATCGCCTTCACGTCGCGGAAGAGTTTCTCGACGAGGTGATCGCCGCGACCACCCACCTCCCCCAAGAGGTCCATCCCGAAGAGCGCGGCTTCGAGCGCCACCGCGGGTGCCACGGCCTTCGCCATCGATGCCTCGAGCATGTTCGGCCGCCCAAGGTCGGCGAGCCACGCCGCACGCCAACACAGGAGGCGAGCGGCGCGGAGTCGTCGACGGATGCGCTCCAGGCGGTCGCGTGCGCGCGACTCGCGGAGCAGGCCATGCTCGCGCGCAAAGCCCAGAGTCCCGTCGAGCGCCGCGCGACCCATTCCCACGGCCATGGCTGCAATCGTGGGCCGCGTGGCATTGAAGCTCTGCATCGCACCCTTGAACCCCGCTCGGCGCGCATAGTGCTCCTCGCCACCGAGCAGGTTGGCCACGGGAACGCGGCAGTTCTTCAGGGTGAAGGAGGTCGACTCGTAGGCCTTGAGGCCCATTTTGTGCTCGATCTGAAAGTCGCCGAGGCCGGGCGTGCCCCGCTCGACCACGAAGGCGCGATGTCCCTCTCGGCCGAGGCTTGGATCGACCGTCGCGAACACCACGATCCAGTCCGCGCGGCTTGCGTTCGCGGCGAAGGACTTCGCCCCGTTCAGGACGTAGAAATCGCCCTCGCGGCGAGCGCTGGTCCGAATGCCAGCGACGTCGGAACCGGCACCGGGCTCGGTCATCGCGAAAGCCGCCCAGCGCGGCCGATCTGGCGTGCGAAAAGGCTCGAGGAAGCGTTGCTGCTGCTCCGGCGTGCCCATGCTGAGGACCGGCGGCTCCCCGAGTCCGGGTCCAGGGAACGAGACAGCAACTCCACGGTCCCAGTACGACATCTCCTCGGCCAGGACGACCACGGACCTCGCCCCGCCTCCGCCGGGCGCGCGAGTCGAAACCGGCTCGGCCCCTCGCCCCGCGGACCAACGCGTGCGTCCCAGCCCAAGCTGCACCAGAAGCTTGAAGAACGGGTCGTCGGCGGGCGTCGGGCGGCCAAGGCGGTCCGCCTCGAGGCCGAGGGGCCGCATGTACGTCCTTCCGAGCTCGCCCATCTGACGCAGGCGCTCGCGCGTCGAGTCATCCAGGGCGAACTCCATCAATCGGCTCCCGTCACCGTGCCGCGCGAGAGGGGGTCGAGTGCAAGGGGTGCCGTATCGCCCAAGAGCGCACGCCCCGCGTCTTCGCGAGCCGCATCCATCCCACCCAAGAGGAGCGAGAGCGCCCGAGCCTCGCGCATCCACTTCTCGACGGGATAGTCCTGCATAAAGCCATGTCCGCCCAGGATTTGGACACCGTTAGGCGTCACGAAGAGAGCAGCCTCGGCGGCTTCGAGAAACGCCGTGGCGCAGGCTTCGGCCTCGTCGTCGATGTCCGGCTCGGCGGTCAAATCCCCAGCCTGGTCGAGACGCCAGGCCGCCTCTTGCACGAGCAGGCGCGCGCCGTCCACGGCGCTCGCCATGTCGGAGATCAGGAAGGCAAGAGCTTGGTGGTGTGCGATCGGGCGACCGAACGCGACTCGCTCGATGGCATAGGCGCGCGAGAACTCGGCAGCGGCTCGCATCACTCCGACGAGGAGGGAAGCCACGTAGAGTCGTGCGTGGGCGAGCGCCCAGCGTGCGCGCGGTGTGCTCACCCAGTCCGCGGGTCGGGCGGCGCCGTCGACGCGCAGCTCCGCGGCACCCGCGGCGCGCAGGGCAGCACCGCGAAGCTGCGTCACGTGCAGACCGTCGTTTACGACGTACGCGCGCTCGCGTTCGAGCACCACGAGCAGATCCACCCGGTCCGCCGGCACCCAGGGGAGGATTCCTCGCGCGCGGCCGCCGAGCGTCTGGAGGCGAGGCAGCAGGTCGAGGGCGAGGACGGCGCGGGCACCCGCGCGCTCGAGCAGAGGGAGCGCGTGGGCGCGCAGAGCCTCATGGCCGCCGAAGGCGATCAGTGGATAGAGCGACGGACCGAGAGGGTCGAGGGCCAAGGCGGCCCCGGCATCGGCGGCCGCAAGCTCCTCATTCACGAGGGTACGGCCGAACGCGCCGAGCTCTGCACCGCCGAGCGCTTCGGGCAGCTCGAGACCGGCGAGCCCTAGTTCGCGGTACAGATGGTGGACGTGCGAGGCGACCCCGCGGGCGCTCTCGAACTCGCGGTCGCGCGGGCGCAGGTGATCGCGCGCGAAAGCCCGCGCGGTTTCCTGAACCAAGGCGAGCTCGTGCGGGAGCTCGAAGTCGATGGCTCTCCCCCGGTGCGGAGCGATTCGATGGAACCCGCCTCGAGGGTATCAGGCCCAGACGGCCGTGCCCGCTCGCTGCGCCTCCTAGGGACCGGAGCCGTCGGCTCCGACGATCCGGTAGACCACGGTCCCCCGCGCGACGAGCCGCCGCTCGGGAACGCTCCCGACCTCCACGTCGCACAAGAATAGCTCCCGGTCGCGATGCACGACGTTGCCATAGGCCACGAGATCTGCGCGGGGGGGTGGCAAGAGAATCTGAGCCTGCATGGAGGGGGTGGAGGCCTTGAACTGGCCCGGTCCCGTGAGTGCCCACGCAGCCATTGCGCCCGTCGTATCGAGCAGCGCGAGCACGGCGCCTTCATGCACACCGCGACCTTCGTCTGTGTTGTGTTCGGCGAGGGGCAGCAGGATGCGCGACTGCGCGTTGCGCATATGCTCGACATGGATGCCGAGTCGGCCCATGAAGGGCGTGCGCGCGATATGGAGTCCCATGGGACCCGGATCGCCAGGGGCGTCTTCTCCGATCACGGGCGGAAGGTTTGGCTCGGGCGCCCCGAAGCGACCACGTACCGTGGCGGTGCCGTGAGCGATCTGTTTTCTATCCGGCGTTTCCAGCTCCACTTCGACGAAGCAGAGCTCCTTGCCTTTGCGCAGCAACGTCGCTCGTGCGGCCACCGGCTCCCCGATTGCCGCGGCGAGGTAGGACACCTGCAGAGCGCAGGTGTGCCAGGGCCCCGACTCCTCGCCCAGTGCCGCGCGCGCCAAACCCTGCGCTCCGAAGGCCACGAGAGAGGCTGCCACCCCGCCATGCAGCGCGCGGCCGGGATTCGTGTTGTCGTCTCGGTAGGGCAAGAAAAGCCGCGCTGCGGAAGCGCTGAGCTCCTCCACCTGCACTCCGAGGGTTTGAGCATAGGGTGACTTCTCGATCCAGCGCGCTGCGTCCATGCCGAGGAGCCTCCATTGGTCCGCCATGCCATTGTAGGACGGACCCGCCAGGAGAATGCATGGGGGGAAGACCCGCGGCCGGATTGGGATCGCGACAGACGCTGGTTTCGTCCGCGGCGAGCCACACGGACTCGAGGGCTCACCCAGTGGCGGCGAGGCAAGCGGCGGTTCTGCGGAGCCGTGCCCCCCTGACCGCTGGCCTGGTGGGGACCCTTCGCCGAACCCTGCTAGACGCCGAGCCCGTAGGCCTCGCGGGCGTTCCCTCCCAGCAGCCGCTCACGCGCAGGCTCCGTGAGTCGCGCCGCAAGCGCTTCCAGCGTCTTCAGGTAGTCGCCCGTGTGGTCGGGGTGCGGGTAGTCCGACGCCCAGACGAATCGGTCGGCCCCCACGAGATCCATGAGTGCGGGAATGGTGCGTTCGTCCGGGTCGCAGGAGATCCAGCACTGGCGCTGGAAGTAGAAGCTCGGCTTCTCCCGCAGGGGGACCCGACCTCCGATGAAGGTGGCTTCATACACTGCGTCGAGACGGTCGAGCCAGTAGCCGATCCATCCGGCGCCAGATTCGAGGACTGCGATCTTGAGCCGGGGGAATCGGTCGAACACTCCGTGATCGAAAAGCGTGGTGAACGCGTGTCTCACGCCATCGCTGGCGATCACGCTGTTCAAGAGTCTGAGCTTTCGCGTCTCGACAAAGCGCCGCGATACGATCGCGAGGGGCTCAAAGCTCGGGTGGATGGCGAGCGGCACGCCAAGATCCTGCGCCGCAGCGAAGACCGCGTCGTGGTCGGGGTGTCCATGCGCCTTGCGTGCGATTGTGAAGGGGACCACGAAACCGCCGCGGCAGCCATTGTCCACCGCGCGTTCGAGCTCCCGAGCCGCAGCGGCGGGGTCGCCCAACGACAAATGAGCGATCGGCACGAGACGGCCGCCCGAGTCGCTACAGAAATCGGCGATCCAGCGGTTGTAGGCACGGCAATAGGCCTGCGAGAGCTCGACGTCTTCGAGCTCGGCCTCCCAGAGAATGCCGAGGGTGGGATAGAGGATCGCGGCCTCGAGATGCTCGGAGTCGAGCAGCCGCAGCCGCTCGCGAGCGTCCATCGATCCGAAAGGCGCGCCTGAGAGGTAGGTGCGCTCCGGGGTCGGACGCAGCTCCTCGACTCGAGTCTCGCCCATCCTGCCGAGGGTTCCCGGGAAGCCTCGGTTCGAGAGGCGCGAAGCCTTGCCGCCGATCTCCAGGTACTCGAGCCCATCGTCGTCGACCCGGATGCGGAGCGCGCGATCACGCCAGCGCGGCTCGAGATAGCGCTCCCACAGATCGGGCGGCTCGAGGATGTGGCCGTCGGCATCGACGGCATGATCGAAGGTGAGGCGATGGGGGGGATTCACGATGCCGCTCCTTTCAGGGGATGTGCTTCAGGATACTCTCCCGCTCTCGTGAAGCTCGGCTTTGAGAAGAGTATCTGGATCTGTGCACCGCCGGCAGCGGTATTCGCGCACCTTTCGGAGCCGCGCAACTTTGTCGGGCTCCAGCCCCTGCTCGTTGATCTCCGCGAGACCCGGCGGGGCAGTGATCCTGAGGGTCGTCCGACGCGGCGCTTTGAAACCGTGGAACAGCTTCGGCTCGCGGGTTTCATTCCCTTTCGGAATCGAATTGAAGGGCTCCTCACGCTCGTGGACGACGGTCAAGCCATCGAGGTCGAGGTGTGGAGTCGGCCTCGTATCGTCCTGCGCTCCCACTACCAGCTCCGTCCTGAAGCGGCGGGCACGCGTGTGGTCGAGGCCGTCGCCATCGACTGCCCGAGCCTCCTTGCACACCCTGTGCTCCGTCAGGCGGAACGTGCGCACGATCGCTTGCTCGCCGCCTTGAAACAGCGCCTTGAGCGGAGCACCGGATAGGATGCTCTTGAGGAGCGCCGCTTGCTCTTCGATGCCCGCACGCCGATGCGCGCTCCGCCTCGCGGCTGCGGCGGGTCGATGCAGTGGTGCGCGACTGGCCACCTAGAGCTCGATGCAGGTCTGGGCGGGATGCAGCCCGCCCTCGCGCAAGCCAGCAGCTGCGGGCCGGACCGTGCCGCGGCGCGCGGAGTAGCGCACATCGCGCGAACAATCGCCGCGGAGCCGGCCCCGCGAGCCCCCATCTTCTCAGGAGCGACCGCACGATCGGCGCGCGGGCGATCCGCTCGTGCCTTGTGCGAGGCAGGGATAAAGTGCGCGTGAAGATTTGCCTGACGCGCGGCGTCCTACGACAGAGCGCATTTTGAGACCCGGCCATCGCTTTCGCTGGAACCGGCGCCCCTGCGCCCGGCGGCGTAAACTTTGGAGGCTCTGACTGCGTGCGCGGCGAGTCCAGTGCCCAGGAGAAGAAAGCCTTGGACAGAACCCGACGCGAGGAGATGCATCACTCATCGGAGGTCCACCGCATGGTTCGACTCCAGAAGTCCCTGCTTGCGCTGCTGCGCATCGTACTCGTGCTGTTCGCTGCGACCCTCGCGCGGACGGTGTCTGCGGAGACCGACCACGTCAAGCCGGCTGCCGGATCGCCCGGCACGAGCGTCGCCGCGGCGGACACCACGCAAGGGTCGTCATCGTCCGATGGGAAGGACGACAGCAGCGACGACGACGATGACGACGATGACGGAGAGGAACAGCAGTAGGTCCTCTTCTGCACGCGGTTCGGCTCCGGCACCGTCATCTCCCACCACAACAGCAGGGTGTGTTGAGCCGCTAGCTTACGATCTGATTCAGCGCCACGCGAACACGGGCTGTTCGAAATGCGCGACCCGGGTGTCCCGCCCCCGGAAAGCCACCTCAACGAGCTGATACAGGAGCGCCGCGGTGGGCGCGTGGATCTGCGTGCCAAGCAGTGGGATCGAAATCACGGGCCGGTCGCTCTCGGGAATCGACCGGAACCGCGGGACATCTGCACCGGCGAGCTCGGCGACGGGGATGCGGTGCACCGAAGCGACCTCCCGGGGATTGGGGCTCGGCTCGCCGGCGCGTTCGCCCCAGATGACCACCGGCGTAATCACGAAGCCGGAGCGGGTCGGGTAGTCGTCGAGAAGGCCGAGCACGCTGGCTGGTTCGAGGGCAAGCCCCAGCTCTTCTCGCAGCTCGCGTAGGGCTGCGGCTTCTTGGCTCTCCCCTTGGTCGAGACGCCCACCGGGGAGCGCCCACTGTCCGCCGTGGGAGCGCAAGCGCGGTGCGCGACGCGTGAGGAGGAAGGCCGCGCGACCCGCCTCGTCCGGCACGAGCACGATCGCCACAGCGGCCGCGTGCAGGCCCTCCGCCACTGCGGCGTGGCGGTCAAACGCTGCGAGGTTCGAGCGAAGTCGCGCGCGCAGTGCATCATCGAGCAACGAAAAAGCAAGGTTTCCAGGCATCGCGGACTCACACGCCACAGCGGCTTCGATCTCTCCTTTGGGCGGACGAGCGCCGGAGAACCGCAAACGTAGCGATTCCAGCCGCAGGCCGGGCAGGGTTTGCTCGTCCCGCGCACGCCCGGGCGGCTCGGGACAGCGTCCCTCGTACCCTCTGCGCGGACTGCGCGAGGAGCGGGAAAGCGGCTAGCGCTTCAGCGCCGGACGTGCTTGCTTCCCGCCGCCGCAGGCTCGCTTCGGAGTCCTCACCATCCCATGAGCTTTCCCGCCACCCGCAGCACAGACCTCCTCTCCGGCGTCAGTCGCAGGCGGCTCCAGGTGGGGCCGGGAATTGAGATCGCCATCCTCGATTGGGGTGGGTCTTTGCCTCTCGCGCTGCTCCACCACGCCAATGGCTTTTGCGGCGCGGTTTGGGGGGGCGTTGCGCAGGCGCTTCGTCCCTTCTACCGCGTGGTGGCCTTGGACGCCCGCGGTCACGGGGATTCCTCAAAGCCGCAGGAACGGGAGGCTTATCGCTGGGAGTGTTTCGCCGACGACCTCGTTCGGGTGGCCGAACTCCTTGCCGGGGAGCAGGTCGACGGGCGAGTAGCCCTTGGGATGGGTCACTCGTTCGGAGGAACAGCGACGCTCACTGCGGCCGCACGGCGACCCGGGCTCTTCGAGCGCATCGCGCTCGTGGACCCTGTGCTGGTGCCGCGCAGGCTCGCGGATCTCTACCCGGAGCCCTCAGAGCACCGCGACCGTCTCGCAGGCGCGGCGCGTGATCGCCAGCGGGTACGAGCTTCGCGGGAGGAAGCGCGGCGCATTTGGGCGGGGCGCAAGTTCTTTGCGAACTGGGATCCGCGCGTGCTGGACCTCTACGTCGCCGAAGGGCTCCGCGACCGGCCGGACGGCCAAGTCGAACTCAAGTGCCCCGGAGAGGTCGAGGCCGCGATCTTTGAGCAAGGCAGCGCGACCCTCGACTCTTTGGAGGCGGCCCGCAACCTGACGGCGCCGGCCCTTCTGCTCTGGGCGCGCGACGGAAACTTCCCACGCAGCTTCTATGAGTCGGTCGCGGAAGCGATGCGAGAGGGGCGTGTCGAAGACTTGGCAGCCGGGCACCTCGCCGTGATGGAGCGTCCAGATCTTGTCGCCGCGGCCACGCTGCGATTCGCGCGTGAGCCCGCAAAACCGCAAGCCGAAGAAGCCTGAGCCCAGAGGTCGCCCGCTTTTTTTCGAGGCGACGCCTTGGCGGGTCCGAAGGCCATAAGCGAAAGGCCGCACCGGGCGCCTCTCTCCGACACCCGCACTCAGGTCTCGACCGGGTAGCCCCGGCCAGACCAACCCGCCCACCCCTCGGTCAGGGAGACCACCCGTTGGAACCCCATCTGCTGCAGCGTCTCGGCCGCGAGCGCGCTGCGGTGGCCGCCCCCGCAGTAGACAACGAGGGGCCGGGTGCGGTCTTTCAGCCACTCATCCCGCTTGGGGTGGGTGAGGTCGGCTCGGACTTCGAGGAAGCCCCTCGGGTAGAGACGGGCTCCCGGAATGCGGCCCGCCGCGAACTCGTCCGGTTCGCGCACGTCCACGAAATGCCAACCCCCTTGCCCGGGCGCGTCGAGAATCGCCCGCGCCTCTTCGGCAGTGATCTCGCGAATCTTCGAACGCGCTTCGCTCACGAAATCGGCGAGCGTCTTGGCCATTGGCCTACCATGCCTCCGTGTTTGCGCGACGAGCTTCGTGGGATCTCTCTCAGAACGATTTTTCGCGCAGGCTCGACGCGCGGCGTGCAGCCGGCCTGCCGATTCTCGACCTCACCGAGTCCAATCCCACCCGCTGCGACTTCTCCGCACCCGGGCGCTTGCTTCGAGGGGCCCTTGAACGGCTCGCGAGCGACCCGCGTGCAGAGCACTACGCACCTGACGCCAAGGGCGACCCCTCGGCGCGTCAAGCGATTTCAGACTACCACGCGGCTCGGGGAGCAGCACCCGCGCGCGAGCACGTGCTCCTGACCGCAGGGACCAGCGAAGCCTACGCACATCTATTTCGGTTGGTGGGAGACCCGGGCGACCGGGTGCTCGTCCCAGCGCCGAGCTACCCGCTCTTCGGCTTCTTGGCGGAGCTCGAGGGCCTCGAGGCCGCGCAGTACGGGCTGCGCTTTCGAGCAGACACCCAAGAGTGGCGGATCGACATGGAGACCCTCGAGGCGGCGTGCGATGCGCGCACCCGGGCAGTCGTGGTCGTGCATCCCAACAATCCGACAGGGGGGTTCGTGCGTGAGGCCGACCTGTCCGCTCTCCGGAGCCTTTGTGCGCGCCGCAAGCTCGCACTGGTTTCGGACGAGGTGTTCGCCGACTATGCGCTGGCTGAGCCGGACGGACGATGGCCGCCAAGTCTGTTGACCGGCGCCGACGCCCCAGGGGCGCCGCTCACCTTCGTGCTCTCCGGAGTGTCGAAGAGCCTGGCGCTACCCCAGCTCAAGCTCGCGTGGATCGTGAGCGCGGGCCCCGCGATCTTGCGGGACGAGGCGCTCGCCCGACTCGAGGTCATCGCCGATACCTACCTTACGGTGAACGGTCCTGGCCAGCTCCTCCTGCCGGACTTGCTGGCGGGGCGCGCCCCCGTGCAGGCGGAGATCCTGGAACGCGTGCGCTCGAACCGGACGATCCTGGACCGCGCCTTCTCCACACACCCCGGGGCGACCCTTCTACCGGCCGACGCCGGTTGGTGTGCGATCGTTCGTGTGAGGGGTACGCCGTCTGGACCTCCGCCGGACGAAGACGCGCTCGTCGCGGAGCTCATCGACGGGCCGGGGGTGCTCGTACATCCCGGCTGGTTCTTCGATCTTGATCCGGATGCCGATGAGAGGGCGGCACACTTGGTCGTGAGCTTGCTTCCCGCACCGAAGGAGTTCGTCGCGGGCGCGGAGGCGCTGGCCCGGATGTGCCCCCTTGTCACGCGGGGCCGCTGATCTGGCGCGCGTCCTTTTTCTTGAAATGTCGCGCACCGTCTCGTTTCGTCCAGGACCCATACGCTTGTCGAACGCACGCGAGGGACCTCGTCAAATCTGCTCTGTCATCTCGCGGTGTAGATTCCGACGGATCGTGGAGGCTGACGAAATTCGCAGAGGATCGCACTCCCCGCCGTTTTGCGTTCGTCGCACCCAAAGGAAAGGACACACGATTCCGCCGCCTCTCTGCTTTGCGCCCGGTGGTCGACGCGTTCTCGCACCTTGCTCCCGCCGGAGGCCTCTGGTACCTGGATTGCGAGGCGGAGTCGCATCGTGAAGCTCTCCATCGTAATCCCTGCGTACAACGAGGCGGACACGCTTCCCGTCGTGATCCAGAGGGTATGGGGAGTGCTCGCAGGATCGACGCTCGCGGCATTCGAGGTGGAAGCGGAACTCATCGTGGTGGATGACGGCTCGACGGACGGCACCCGGGAGTGGCTGCAGCAGTTGCGCGATCCGCTGGTGCACGCCGTCTTCCAACCCCACAACCGGGGCAAGGGTGCCGCGCTACGCGCCGGCTTCGCGCAAGCGACAGGCGACGTGGTGCTCGTCCAAGACGCCGATCTGGAATATGACCCGCGGGACTATGCGGTGCTCTTGGGCCCGATTCTCGATGGTGACGCCGATGTTGTCTTCGGCAGTCGCTTCCTCGGTGGGCCGCATCGTGTTTTGTACTACTGGCACTCCATCGCGAATTCAGTGCTTACGCACCTCTCGAATATGTTGACGAACCTGAACCTGACCGACATGGAGGTCGGGTACAAGGCCTTCACGCGTCAAGCGCTCTCCGGCATCGTGATCGAGTCGGACCGCTTCGGCTTCGAGCCCGAGATCACCGCCAAGGTGGCTGCGCGCGGGCTGCGCGTCTACGAGGTCCCCGTTCGCTATCGTGGTCGCACCTATGCCGAAGGCAAGAAGATCGGCTTCCGCGACGCTCTCGAAGCGGTTTGGGTAATTGCTCGATTTGGGCTCATTCAGCGCACTCGCTTGCGCCGCGAGCTGAGGCCTCCTTCCGCATAGGATGACGCGGCATATGTCCGCTCGCTTTGGGTTCACCCGCCTGGCGCGAGTCTGAGAGGTCCGCGAGCGCTGGCAAGCGGCCGCGTCGCCTCGACGAGGGAGCGATGCGCAAGCTTTGGAATCTTTGGATGTGGCAGCGGCGCCGAAAGCGGCTGCGGGCTCGGAAGCTGCGGAGCGTGCGCACCCTCACCGACGGCCGCCGAAGTGGCGGGGTGCACGCGAGACGGCGCTTGTTCCGACGCGGCTAGGTGCCCCCATTCATGTTCCCGCCCGCGCGGGCGCGAGCCACAAGGAAACGGCTAGGCTTCGACTAGGATGACTTCCTCTCGCTCCATTCCCTTTTCCGAGATCGACACCGTCTTCCTCGATGCCGGCAACACGATCCTCTGCTGGGACTATGCGTTCGCCTGTGGGCTCCTCGCCGACGAAGGCTTCCCGTGTGCTCCGGCAACCCTGGCGCGTGCGGAAGCCGCTGCCCGGGCGAGGCTTTCGCAGCTCATTTCGCGTGGGGAGTCGACCGAAGGTCCGCAGGCATTTCTGGTATACGTCCGCTCGATCCTCGATGCGCTGCCCGTCTTCAGCGAGTTGTCCGAGGCCGAGCGCGCAAGCGCGACGGCGCGGCTATTGCGGGCGATCCGCACGCCAGAAGTCCAGGATCGCCTTTGGTCCCACGTGCCCCCGGATCTCCCGCCGGCGCTCGCACAGCTGCGGGAACGCGGGTTACGGCTGGTCGTGGTCAGCAACTCCGACGGTACGGTCGAAGCCAAGCTCAGGGCCGCCGGCGTGAGGGATCTCCTGGACAGCATCGTGGACTCGCATGTCGTCGGCTCGGAAAAGCCCGACCGGGCGATCTTCGAGCACGCGCTACGGCTTGCGAAAAGCCGGCCCGAGCGCACAGTGCATGTCGGCGACCTCTATCATGCCGATGTGGTTGGCGCACGCGGGGCAGGCCTCCACGCCGTCTTGTTGGACCCCTACGGAGACTGGAACGATTTCGACTGCGAGCGCGCCCGAGACGTTGCCGAGCTCGCCCGACGGATCCTCGCGTCCAGCTCCTCCGACCGAGGAGGGTGACGGTGGCGGAAATGCCTTCTCATCCCAACGCCGTCACTCCCCATGCGTATGCGGTCTACGATGGGGCGAAGATGGGCAAGGCGACGCTTTTCGCGTCGTCGCGCATGCTGGTGGGTCTGAACTGCTTTTTGCCTGGGCAGGAGCACACACTCCATGCGCACGCGGGTCTCGACAAGCTCTACCTGGTTCTCGAAGGCAGTGGAGTCTTCTTGCTCGAAGGTCGCGAGCTCCCCATGCACGCGGGGGAGCTGCTTGTCGCGCCCGAGGGGATCCCGCACGGCATTCGCAACACGGGGCAGGGAAAGCTCCTTGTCCTTGCCGTGTTGGCGCCGGGTCCGTCCTGAGCGCCTCCCAAACCCCGACTGCGGTGGACATCGCCTCCGCTTTTCGGTTTCAGGCGCAAGGTTGCCGCGATACCGGGTCCGCGATGTATGCCCAGCTGCTGGATGCCGCTGCCCAAGATCTGGAGCGAGGCGGTGTGATCGCACGGCTCGTCGAAGGTTGGCGCGGCCATCCGGTCCTCGACGCCCTCGGCCTGCGCCTGCTTGGCGGGATCCACCGGATCGTGCTCGCGGGCTCAGCGCCCCGCCTCGCCCGCTACTACCCGTCGGCGGGTGGCGTGCCCGATAGCGCGGTCTGGCCGGAATTCGTTGCGCTCGTGGGCGAGCGCTTCGAGGAGGTGCGCGCTGCGCTCGGCGAACGAGTGCAGACGAACGAGGTTGCCCGCTCCGCCGCGCTTCTGCCGGGCTTCCTGCGGATTGCTGCGCGAACCGGGCTCCCGCTGCGTCTGCTTGAGCTCGGTTCGAGTGCGGGCCTGCTACAGCTCGCCGATCGCTACCGCTACGAGCTCGGTCCCCACCACTGGGGTTCCGAGGCGTCCGGCGTACGGATCCGCGCGGAGTGGAGTGGTCCGGCCCCCGACCTCGACGCGAAGCTCGATGTCGCCTCTCGGCTCGGCTGCGATCCGAACCCGTTGGATGTAAACGACCCCGCGGTGGCGCTGCGCCTTCAGTCGTTTGTCTGGCCTGAACAGACGGAGCGCATGGCGCTCCTGCGTGCCGCGATTGGCTACGGGCGCAGCGTCCACCCAAGCATCGAGCAGACAGGGGCCGCGAGATTCTTGGCCCGCGAGCTCGCACAACCCGCCCACGGCGTGACGACGCTGGTCTTTCAGTCGGTCGTCTGGTGGTACATTCCCGAGGCGGAGCGCGCGGAAATCGTGCGGCTGATGGACGAAGCAGGAACTCGGGCGGCATCCGACGCTCCCCTTGCCTGGCTGCGCCTGGAGGGCGCGACCACGCGGGAAGCGGAGATTCGTCTTTCACTCTGGCCCGGGGGCAGCGATGCGTTGCTCGGGACCGCGCACTACCACGGCCGCTGGGTGAAATGGACTGGCGCGAGTTCGTGATAGGCTTCCTCTTGAGCCGCGCGAGACCCGCGTAGAGGAGGTTCGCCATGCAGCGTCCGTTGGACGGGGTGCGGGTCGTCGAGGTCGCGAACTACGTCGCCGTCCCGGCGGCAGGAGCTTTGCTGGCCGACCTTGGCGCAGAGGTGGTGAAGGTCGAGGTGCCGCGAGGTGAGCTCTATCGCCGCACGCGGCCAAAGTACGCAGGCTACACCACCGACTTTTCGGAGAACCCTCCCTTCCACATGGACAACCGCGGCAAGCGTTCGCTCGCCGTGGATCTCACACGTCCGGAGGCGCGCGATGCAGTGGCGCGGCTCATCGCCCGGGCGGAGATCTTCATCACGAACCTCTTGCCGAGTCGTCGCCGGAAGTTTGGCCTCGACCATGAGACGCTCCTCGCGCGCCACCCGCGCCTTGTGATGGGCGCCGTGAACGGCTACGGCATCGCGGGAGAAGAGGCAGACCGGCCCGCATTCGACTATGCAGCGTATTGGGCGCGGACGGGGCTCATGGACATGATGCGCGACGAAGGACTTCCTCCGTCGCTGCAGCGCCCCGCCGTGGGCGATCACGCGGCCGCGGTGAATCTCGTGTGCGGGATCCTCGCGGCCCTGCGCTTGCGCGACGCGACGGGTAGCGGCCAGTACGTGGATGTGTCGCTTCTTCAGACCGGCTTGCACATCCTCGGCAGCGACATCGCCAACGCGTTGGTGACAAAAGAAGCTGCGCACCGTCACGACCGTCGAGCGCCGATGAACCCGCTGTGGAACAGCTACCCCGTCGCAGGAGAGCGCTGGCTCTTGCTCGTCATGATCGATCCAGAGCCCTATTGGCCGAAGGTTTGCGCCGCACTGGCACGGCCGGATCTCATGGCGGATCCGCGGTTCGCGGATGGCTGGAAGCGGGGGGCCAACGCGACGGCCTTGGCAGAGGAGCTCGAGCGCTCGTTCCTCACCAGGACCCTCGAAGAGTGGAGGCCCGTCCTAGACGCAGCGGGCCTGATTTGGGCGCCGGTTCTGCGCGTGGAAGAGGCCGTGCGAGACCCGCAGGCCCGGTCCATGGGATACTTCTACGAGATCGAACACCCGACCGCCGGACGCTTCGAGACCGTGGCGCCTCCGTTCCGGATTGAGGGTACGCCCCTTGGTGCGAGGACGGCGGCATCACCTCTGCACTCCGACGCCCAGGCGATCCTCAGGGAAGCGGGGCTGGGCGAGGGCGAGATCGAAAAACTGCTCTGAGCGCCCCTCCCTCCACGCGTGGACGGCGGCGACCTGTGACGAAGCGCACATCTGCGCTCCGCCCGTCATGCAGAGGCTACGGAGAAATTGTACCGGCGGTTCTGCGAGGCTGAGCGACGTCCGTCCCGACTGGGGGACCCCTTCCGGAGGGTGCTCCGGCGGGAAAGGGCCGGCTTCCCAGAGCTCGCAGCCCCCGGTTTCTCGCCGTCCGGCACGCTCGGGGCAATCCCTCCTTCCGCGTAAAGTGATGGCAGCCACGGCCGAAGAAGGAGAGCAGGGAGTCTCGGGTCACCGCTCGAATCGGTAGGCCCCCACCTGTTCAATGGAGGGATCGTCCTTGCGGAGCTTCGCTCTGCGCAAAGGTCGGGCGTGGGTCGCCGCAAGGCCCCTCTTCCTCGCGCTGGCTGCCGCAGTCGGCCTCTTGGCCGGATCGGCTGCGCAGGCACCCGCCGAGACCCCCGCCGGCTCCGAGCCCGAGGCTCGAGCTGTCGCCGTGTTGCCGCCGCGCATCCCGCCTCCCCTCGAGCCCCTGGCTGCCGGTGTGGCGGTGTGGCTGCGCGAGCGCCTTTCGGCCGCATCCGTGGAGGTGGTTCCGCGTGCCGCCATCTCCTCCGCGCTTGCAACGCAGGCCGGCCCTGGCCCTGCGGGTTGGGAGCTTCCGGCCATCGCCGGAGCGCTGCCCGGCGCACTCGCTCTCGACACGCAGATGCGTCTTTCCTCCGGAACGGTCGACTTGCGGCTTTCCCTCTACGACCCCCACGAGGCAAAGCTCGTCGGATCGATGAGGGCATCCGGTCCGCTTGCCGAGCTCGGATCTCTTCTCCAAGACGGAATCAGTGGACTGCTCGAGAGGCTCGGCGGCTCGACAGCGGCGGTGGATCAAACTCCGCCGCCGCGGCTCGTTGACCTCGCAGCCTACACCCGCGCGGTGGGAGTGCTCGAACATGGCGATTTTGCGCGAGCGTGGCGAAGCGTAGAAGGTCGCATGCTTCCCCCGGCCGTCGCCTTGCGCGAGGAGATCGACGCAGGATCGCGGCTCCAAAGCGCGCTGAAAGCGCAGCGGGCGCGGCTGCTCATCGCGCAGGGCCAGCTCGATGCGGGCTGGCTCCTGGTACGAGACGAGGCGGCGAGTGGTGACCCGGTGGTGGCACTCGCGGCGGGCGAGAACGCCGAGGCGCGCAGCAACCCGCGCCAAGCGGCAGAGCTTTATGAGCGCGCCGCGGCGCTCGCTCCGGAAAGCGCCACGGCGCAGCTCGGCCTCGGCAAGGCCCTCGCGGTGGCGAGGCAGACCGAGGCGGCGCACCGCGCTCTCGAGCGCGCTGCTGCGCTGGATCCAATGGACACGGCGGCGACTCTCGCGCTGGCGAGTCTCGATTCCAGCGACCCCACGAAGGAAGCGCTGCTCCACCTTGAGGCCGGCCGACGCGCGGCCGCGCAGTTCGACGCGGCCACAGCAGAACGCGAGCTCGAACGCGCCGCAGACCTTGATCACCATCTCCTGGGACGCGTACGCCATGAACAGGGTGCGCTCCACGAGGCGCTTGGTGAACCTGCCAAGGCCCTTCTCGCCTATGAGGGCGCGGTGGCGATCGATGGTCGCGATGGGGCGAGCTGGCTCGGTCTCGGAGCGGCTCGCCGCGCGGGTGGGGATCTCGCCGGAGCGGAGAAGGCTTACGAGAGCGCGCTGCAAGTGGCCGGAGAGAGCCCCGCGGCGCTCCGAGCCCTCGGCGAGATCTACACCGAAACTGGACGCGCGGCACTGGCTGTTCCCAAACTGGAGCGGGCGGTTGCGCTTTCGCCGGACGACGCGCTGGCACGTCGCTCGCTCGCGCGGGCGCTCGCGCAAGCCGGTGATCCCAAGAGGGCACTCTCCCTCCTCGCACCGCCTCAGGCACAGCCCCCCTCGTCCGATGACCTTCGGCTCACCGCCGAAATTGATCGGAGCCTGGGCGACACGCCGGCTGCGGAGGCTGCGCTGGCGGAGGCGGCACGCCTCGATCCCGACGCCCCCCACGTATCGCCGAAACCCGCCGAAGCACCGCGGGTGCGCAGCATTGCAGCACCGTCGGCTGCCCAGAAACCTGCGCCGATCGGCAGCGGCGACGGAATCTTCAAAGACCTGATCGCGGCTCTCCCCAAGCAAGACCCGATCCTGCATGGTCCGATCCGCCGCGTCGCAATCGTGAGTCTCTACGAACAGCGCGGATGGAGCGATCGCGTCCTCGCATGGGTGAACCCTCGAGAGTTCGATCTCGGACGCGTCGCCGCGGAGCTTGCCTATGCCGTCGGCGGTGGATACGAACTGATCCCCCTCCCCGATATCGCGACGAAGCTCAGCCGGGAGATCGCGCAGCTCGAGATGGAGTCGACCCAGCGGGAGGATGTCGCGCTGGTGAACGACCTCCTGGAGACGGACGCAATCATTCTGGCGCGAGTGAGACCGGCGCATTCACGCGATTCTGAGGCGGCGTTCGAGCTCGAGGTGAAGATGCTGATCGGTCGCTCTGCGCCGGTCGTTTCCGTTGTGTCGAAGTCGGCCGCTCTTCACACCGCCAGTTCCTTCACCGCCTGGAACCCGCGCCCGCTCGTGCCTTTCGCCGCGCTCTTGATTCTCCCGCTCCTGCTCTTGCGCCGCACGACGGGAAGCCTTGTGGTGGGCGTGGAGCACCCGTACGGCAAGGACGCCGTCTTCATTGTTCGCGTGTCGCCGGGGGCCAAGAACAAGGCCGCCGAACCAGGACGCTCCGCGGCGAAGCAGGAGCAGCCGGGCCAAACCCCGCGCGGACCGCGCCTCGAACAGCCGCTCCGGGGGCGCGAGGTGCAGTTTCGTGGGCTGCCGACCGGACCGATGACCGTCGCCGTGTCCGGCTCCGTTCCGCAAGCTGGCACCGGTAAGGGCGTCAGCGACTGTGGCGATGAGAAGACCGTGGAGATCACACGGGGCAAGACTGCACGCCTTGACTTCGACTTTCGACCCACGCAGAGCGTTCTCGAGGTGGCGGTGGTGCGGGGCGAGGCGCCGGTCGCGGAAGCGCGGGTGGCACTCTTCGGGCAGCCCCGCTCGGTCCGGTTCGCGAAAACTGGCATCACGCAACTAAATGTCGCTCCGGGGACCTACACGGTGGTGGCGGGCCACCAAGACAGGGTCGTTCAGCGCGAAGTCGTGGCCGAACCCCTCGGGAAGGCCGCGGTGACGATCGACCTGAATCAGAGCGACGGTCTCGTGTTCCGCGACTGCCCGGACGCGGTGGAACCCTATCTCGTGGCCAACTATCGCTTGGCATCGCAGGTACTCGACGCGGCGGGCCAGAAGCAGGCGGCTCATGCGGTGCGCGCTTCTCACCATGTGGCGCGTGGCGAGCACCAGCTCGCAGCAAGCCATTCTGAGAAAGCACGACAGCTCGCGGGTGCGACGGAGCTGCGCGAAGCGCCCTCATCGTCCTCGATTGAGCTCAAAACCTCCGCGCACATGTTTGAGACAGCGGGCGACAAAGACCAGGCCGCGGAGACTTATCGTGCAGCGGGCGACTTTCTCGCCGCCGCGCGAGCCTACGAGTCATCCTACGATTACACAAATGCGATTGAATGCTATCGGAGTGCCGGCGAAGACACGAAGCTCGCGGAGCTGCTCGAAAAGACCGGGGACCATCTCGAGGCTGCTCAAATCGCGCAAAAGCACGGGGACCTCGACCGCGCGGTCGCGAACCTGCAGCAGGTGGACCTCCGCCAGCCCGAGTACCCTGAGGCATGTCGCATGCTGGCCGAGATTTGTCATGAGCGCGGCGACCTCGAGATGGCGGTCCACAGGTACGAGGAGGCGATTACCGCATCCGGCGGCGACGACGCGGCGCTTGGTCTCCACGAAAGGTTGGCGCAGCTCCTCGAGAGTATGGGGCGATACGAGCAGGCCCTCTCGGCCTACGAACTGATCCAGCGACAAGCCCCCGGGCATCCGAACGTGGCGGCGCATATCGAGGTGCTGAAAAAGCGGTCGGAAGGCGCAGCCAGCGAAGACCCTCTGAGCCTCACTGCCGCCGGCGCGCAGCTCGTCCCTGAGAGCCTTGAGAGTCGCTTTGAACTCCTCGGGGAGCTTGGCCGGGGCCGCAGCGGCATGGTGACCAAGGCGCGCGACTTGCGCAGGGACCGGCTCGTGGCACTGAAGCGTCTACCGGTCGAGCTGCGCACCCACGCGACGGCCAGCCAACTTTTCTTGAGCGACACACAGGCAGCCGCAGCCCTCGAGCATCCCAACATCGTGAAGACCCTCGAGGCCGGGGAAGCGCTCGGAGTCTATTTTGTCGCGATGGAGCTCCTCGACGGATTCCCGCTCCACGCGGTCGTGCGCAAGCGCGGCCGACTCTCGGGCCGCGACGTGGCGCGCGTCGGCGTTCAGATCGCCGCTGGGCTCGAATGCGCGCACGGACAGGGCGTTCTCCATCGCGATCTCCGAAGCGCAAGCCTCTTCTTCACCCGCGACAAGGTCGTGAAGATCATGGGCTTCGGTCTCGGGAAGATGCGGGAGGAGCTCCGGCGTTCGGCGCCGTCGGTGCGGAGCACGTCTGTGGAGCTTGCCCCCGAGCTGGCGGGCGGTGGCGCGGCGGACGAGCGGGCGGATCTCTACGGGCTCGGGGTTGCGCTCTACGAACTCGCGACGGGCGCATTGCCTGTCGCGGGCGCCGCATTCCCGGTTCCCATCGAAGGGCTCTCCGGCGCCTTGCCCGAGCTGATTCAGCACCTCCTGGCGCACGACCCGAGCGACCGGCCCTCGTCGGCAGCTCAGGTCGGCGAGCGTCTGCGCGGCCTCGGCCAGGAGCGATAGACTCCCCGACGAAGGGAGTCTCCATGGTACGGCTCTATACGTGGACTACGCCCAACGGTCGGAAGGTCTCGATTGCGCTCGAGGAGCTAGGCGTCCGGTATGAGGTGTGCCCTGTAAACCTCGGCGCCAACGAACAGCTGAGGCCTGAGTTCCTGGCGCTGAATCCGAATCACAAGATCCCCGTGCTGACCGACGACGACTTGGTGATCTGGGAATCGGGCGCAATTCTGCTCTATCTGGCGGAAAAATACGGCAAGCTCTTGCCGGCGGATTCAAAGAGTCGCATCGAGGCCATTCAGTACGCTTTCTTCCAAGCCGGCGGCATCGGCCCGAATCTGGGTCGCCTCGGCGCGCAACTGCGCCGACCGGAAGGCGAGCGCAATCGGGAGATCGTTCAAATCTTCGGTGACGAAGCGAAACGGCTGATCGGTGTGCTGGATCGCATCCTCGCCGACGGACGGCCCTACCTCGCGGGCGAGTACTCGATTGGTGACATCATGCACTATCCGTGGTTGCAGCCGCTTCAGGGATTTCGCGCTCCGATGCTGATGGAGCAGCCGCGCGTCGTGGCGTGGCTCGAGAGGATTGGAGCGCGGCTCGCGGTTCAGCGCGGGATGAAGGTGCCCTCTTAGAAGCGGCCGTTTCGTCGCGAGCAGGATCGAAGAGGGTCTTTCGGCATACGGTTACCGCGGCGGCGTTCTCCCAAGCCTCGGTCGAGTGTCCGTGGAACACGCGGCGGAGGAACTTTAGATACGGCAAAAGGTGAGGCGCGGGTCTGCCGATTTCCTTATCCTTTCGGCAAGCCAACGAGATGCAGCCGTTCGGCACGGATGATGACGGGGAGGAGCCTCGCGAGATGGATCGCCAAAGGACGCAGCCAGGGGCGCCGGTCCCGGACCGCCGTCCCGCGGACGGGGGTTCCGAAGCAAGCTGGTTGGAGGACACCGAGCCGCTTTCGGAGGTGCTGAAGGGCTTCGGCGTGAATGCCGCCCTGGTCGAGGAGATCCGGCAGCGCTACGAGGTCGACCCGAGCTCCGTTCACCCAAGCTGGGGAAAGCTGTTCGAGCCCGCCGACCGGCCGGCAGAGCTCCCCTTCGAAACCGCCCAGCCGGCCGAGGCCCTGGTCGAAGCGGCGCCCCCGCGGGACGTGGCCCCGCTCAACAGAGAGGAGGCGGAGAAGCACGCTCGCGTTCTGCGCCTCATCCATGCCTACCGCGCCCGGGGCCACCGCGTCGCCGCGACCGATCCGTTGGGAGGGCAACCCTCCTATTTCCCCGAGCTCGATCCCGCGCACTATGGCTTCGGCCACGACGACCTCGAGCGCTCGTTCATCGCCGGCGATCTCCCCGGCGGCCCCGTACAGCCGCTGCGCCAGATCCTCGAGCGACTGCGCGCCACCTATTGCCGTTCGGTCGGAGTTGAGTTCACGCATATCCAGGACCCCGGGCGCAAGAGCTGGGTCCAGCTGCGGCTTGAGGAATCGTGCAACACCACGCCGCTCGACGCGTCCGAGCGGCTGCACATCCTCGAGAAGCTTTCGGCCGCCGAGCTCTTTGAACGCTTCCTTCACACCAAGTTCCTTGGGCAGAAGAGGTTTTCACTGGAAGGAGCGGAGTCCCTGATTCCCCTCCTCGATACGATCGTGGAGGACGCACCCGCGCACGGGATCGGGGAGCTCGTGATCGGCATGGCGCACCGCGGCCGCCTGAACGTCCTCTCCAATATCCTGGGGCGCTCGCTCGAGGCTCTGTTCTCCGAGTTCGAGGACAGTCCGCTCCTCGAGAGCCCGTTTGGCTCAGGCGACGTGAAGTATCACAAGGGCTTCTCCACCGATCGCACGACGCGGCGCGGTCCGAGCGTCCACCTTTCCCTTACCTCGAATCCCTCGCATCTCGAAGCCGTGAACCCGGTCGTCGAGGGTCGAACGCGCGCCAAGCAGATGC
>DAIOWK010000017.1:0-22403 GCA_036758525.1 Myxococcota bacterium | reverse complement strand
TGTTCGGCGGCTTCTCCGCCGAGGCGCTGCGCGACCGGATCAACGACGTAGGCGCCAAGATCGTCGTCACTGCGGACGGAGGATGGAGGCGCGGCAAGGCCGTAGGTCTCAAGCACGCGGTCGATGAGGCAGTGTCCCACGCACAAGCTGTGGAGAGGGTCGTCGTCGTCAAGCGGACGGGCGAGCCAATCGTCTTGCGTGCCGGTCGGGACCTTTGGTGGCACGAGCTCATGGCCCACGCCTCTGCCGATTGCCCGCCGGCAAAGCTCGACTCCGAGCATCCCCTCTTCATCCTCTACACCAGCGGATCGACCGGCAAGCCGAAGGGTATCCTCCACACCACCGGCGGATATCTCGTGCACGTCGCGACGACAGCGAAAGTGATCTTCGATCTGCAGGAAGAAGACACTTTCTGGTGCACGGCGGATGTCGGCTGGGTCACTGGGCATTCCTATGTGCTCTATGGTCCACTCGCCAACGGCGCAACCTCGGTGATGTACGAAGGCGCACCAATTCACCCGGGCCCCGATCGTCTTTGGCAGATGATCGAGCGGCACCGCGTCAGCGTCTTTTATACGGCGCCGACTGCGATCCGCACCTTTGTGCGCCTCGGGGACGAGCATCCGCAACGACACGATCTCTCCTCGCTCCGTCTGCTGGGAACCGTGGGCGAGCCCATCAATCCTGAAGCGTGGATGTGGTACCAGCGCGTGATCGGCGGCAAGCGCTGCCCGATCGTCGATACCTGGTGGCAAACGGAAACCGGCGGGATCATGATCACCCCACTCCCGGGGGTCGTCCCGACCAAGCCAGGATCCTGCACGCTGCCCTTTCCCGGCATCGACGCCGAGGTCGTCGACGCCAATGGGAAGCCAGTGAAGCCTCCCGCGGGCGGCTTCCTCGTGCTGCGCCAGCCATGGCCCGGGATGCTGCGAGGCATCTGGGGAGACGCAAAGCGCTATCGGGAGCAGTACTGGACCCGCTTCCCCGGCACCTACTTCACGGGCGACGGTGCACACCGCGACAAGGACGGATATTTCTGGGTGATGGGCCGGGTGGACGATGTGATGAACGTATCGGGGCACCGCATCGGTACGATGGAAGTGGAGAGTGCCCTCGTCTCGCACGGCAAAGTGGCCGAGGCCGCCGTGGTCGGCAGGCCCGACGAGCTGATCGGCACTGCCATCGTCGCCTTTGTGACACCGAAAGCGGGCGCTCGCGCCGACCCGGGTTTGCGCGACGAGCTGCGCGACCACGTGGCGAAGGAGATCGGTGCGATCGCGAAGCCGGCGGACATCCGCTTCACCGACGCGCTGCCAAAGACCCGCTCAGGCAAGATCATGCGCCGCCTGCTGCGCGACATCGCGGCGGGCAAGGAAACGGGCCAGGACACGACGACGCTCGAGGACTACAGCGTGCTCGCGAGGCTGCGCGAGGCGCAGGAGGCCTAGCGGCGGACGCAGGCGCTCAGTGCCACCAGATTGCGATCAACCGCGAAGCGACAGCGCCGCCGAGCCACGAGCCCACCGGCAAAGCGAGATAGGCACCGAACTGGACCAGGGTCGACGTCTCGAACGGCCACTCCGACAGGCCCGCGATCAGCGCGAGGTAGGCGGCGAGCCCCTGCAGCGCCGCCGCCGAGGCCAAGGACTGGGGGTGTCCAGCCGCGAGGGCATTCTGCCGCGTCGCCGTGATCATGCCGCGCACGCGCCAGAGCTCGGCCTGCTTCACACTGCGAATGCGCCGGTGCACCCCGTGCACCGGGAGCAGCAGCGCCCCCACCGCAAGAAGCACAATCCACACCAGGATCGCGATCGTGACCGGAAGTGCCTCTAGCTCCCCAAAGAGTGGCGCACACAGCGCCGCACCTACGAGGATCGAAGCTGCGGACCGGAGGGCGCACCGCGCAAACGGTGCGAGGGGACGCGGGTCAAGGAGATCGATGTGCGCGTGCTCTTCACCGAGTCGCGAGAAGCGACGCCCGAGTTCGAGTGCGATGAACACGAGGCGTGCCACAAGCCAGGCGAGCAGAAGGTCCCGCGGCACGCGCCAGATCAGGTCGCGCGCAACCTCGCTGTGAATAATCAGCGTCGCGGTCAGATTCAGGGCAAGGCCCGCCACCAGGCCCGAAAGGCCCGCGATGAAGAGATCTCGCCGACGGAACAGCAGCAGGCCCGCACGCATGGCCGCAGCGTCCCTTTCCGAGAGCCGCAGCACCGGGCGAAGGGCGTCGAAATCCCGCCGTGCACCGCGGAACACCCAGATCGCGAGGGAAAGGGGGACCGCGAAAAGAAGCCCGAAGACAAACTCGATTTTCCAGCTGGTGCGCCAGAACGGCACGTCGTGCACGTAGATCCAACGGTACGGACCCGCCAGGTTGTGCCAGGCGAGGGAAAGCCCGAGGTACGCCGTGGTCACTCCGAGCGCGACCCATAGAGGAGGGACCCCCGAGCGTTCGAGCATGCGCAGACTCCAGGGCAGGGTCGTCGTGCCGCGGGTGCGGGGCATCGGCAAAGTGTAACTCGAACGCGGGCGGGACTGGCTTGCCGCCGTCGCAAAACGAGGACGCCGGCTGCGCCTCCCGTACCCCATCGGAAGGGAGAAGCGGCGCGATGGAGGGGTGGCCGGGGCAGCGCTGGGAGAAGCCTTGGCTACTCCGCCGCCCAAGCCACGGGGAACGGAAACCGTCCCCTAGACCGGGAACAGTTCCGCGATTGTCGCCTGGATCTGCTCCGCCGCCTCCCGCGGGCTCGGTGCAGTGCGGATGGGGCGCCCGACCACGACGTAGTCTGCGCCAGCCAGAAACGCTTCGCGGTCCGTCATCACCCGCTTCTGGTCATCGGCCAACCGGTTCTCGAAGGGCCGGATCCCCGGCGACACCACGAGCAGGCGTGCCCCGAGCTCGCCGCGCAGCCGCTTCGCCTCGAGGCCGGACGAGATCACCCCGTCGCAACCCGCGCTGAGCGCGCGCTTTGCCCGGGAAAGCACAAGCTCCTCCACCGAGATCGCCGCGGGGAATCCGAGATCGCTTAGATCCTCGCGATCAAAGCTCGTGAGTACGGTGACACCCAGGATTCGAAGGTCACCCTTCTCGCGGCATGCAGCTTCGAGAATCGTCTGGTTGCCGTGGACGGTAAGGAACGAGACTCCCCGGCCGCGCATCTGCCGAACTGCGCTCGCCACGGTCTCAGGGACATCGAAGAGCTTGAGATCGGCGAAGACCTTCTTCCCTTGCCCGACGAGTTCCGCCAAGAGTGAGAAGTAGCCTTCGCCGAGAAGCAGCTCGAGTCCAAGCTTGTAGAAGTGCACGCTGCCTCCGAGCTCCCGGACCAGAGCCCGGGCCTGATCGGGCGTCGGGACGTCAAGCGCAACGATCAGGCGCTCCCGGCGCGCGATCGGCTTTTCCGAGAGTCGACTTGCAACCGATGCGGGAGAGGTCATTTGGGACTCCCTGCCTCCTTCGGCCCCGCCTTCTCGCGCGCAAGCCTCGCGAGGTGGTCGAGCGGGACATGGGCCATGCGGATGTCGGTGGGCAAGACCATACCAAGGATCCAGGGGTAGTCCCGCCGAATTTCGCTGGTGTAGTAGCTCGCGAAGAGCGCTCCATCTTTCAGCACCACCCCGGCGTATGAGGTATCACCCGCGCTTGGGAGATCGGAGAGGCGCACGAGACGCTCGGGCTCGACCAGAAAGAGAGACGTGCGCTTGCGCGAGAGCGCCCCACCGAGTCGCGTGAAGACACCCCGGGGTCCAGCCTGGTAGCGAGCCACCGCGTAGATCCTGCCGTCATAGGCGAAAAGCGCGGGACCATCGAGACGCGTCACGCGGCTTCTGTGATTGCTCCAACTCTCGTAGGGCGGCGCTGCGGTCGCAAGCAGGGTCGATGCGTCGCGATTCCCGAGCAGGCGGTCTGGCGTCACTTCGAGGCGTGCGGTGGCGAGGATGCGTCCATCGGGCAGCCATTCAAAATCGGTTTCGTCGTTGCCCTCTCCGTGCCAGATCTCCGACACCAGGCTCCATCGCACGCCATCGGTCGAGCGCAGGAGAATCGAGCGGCCGTGGTGGTTCCAGTAGGCGGGCACATACCATGTAAGGCCATCACGCGTTTTGGGGCGCCAGAAGAGCCAACCCTCCGGCTCGGTGCCCATGAGCGTCACACGTTCAAAGGGCGTCCACCGCTCACCCGTATCGCTGGTCGAATACACGGTGCCATAGGGCTGGGCGTAGAAGCCTCGGTTCGGAAGCGCGTAGAGAAACAACTTTCCAGCGATCACCGCAAACTTTGGATCTCGGATGTCTTCCCCAGGCATCCGCAGCTCCGCGACCTTCTCCCAGTGCCGGGCATCGACAGACCGGCGGACAGCGAGCCTGCAATCCGAAGTTCCCATGTGGTAGGGCGAGGCCGCATGCACGAGCAGGAACTGGCCGCGGTAGTCGATGAGATCGGTGTTGGAGTTGTGAATCCCATCGGCGACCACGTCCCAGGTCTCGGCCCCAAGCGCGGGGTGAACGCGGGCCTGGTTGGGGCGCAGCCAGAACCAAGCGGCAAGTGCCAGCGCCCCGAGGAGCGTCCCCCCGACCATCATGCCGCGTGCTCTTCCGGCGTCGGAGTGAGGTCGGCGAAGACGAAGCCATCTCGTTCAACGATCTCGCCGCGTTCTACTTCGACCACGTTGCGGAACATCGGTCCCGCATATGCGAACGTGTGGAACTCGCCGCGTTCGCCGCAGGGATCGACCCCGGGCGGGAGGCTCGTGAGGAGCGCCTCGTCGAACTCGCGCCCCGCGAAATGTGCGGGGAGCTGTGCGGGATCGACGCAGGTGATCCGGGCCCGCAGGCCCGCACCCACCATCGTGCGCGCCAGCAGATCGGTGGGAAGCCCCCACAAGGGGAAGATCGGCTCGAGGCCAGTCCCGGCGAACCGCTCTTCCCGGTAGCGCCGGATCTCTTCAAGGAAGAGGTCTCCGAAGGCCATGCCGGTGATGCCCTCGGCAACGGCCTTCGCGACCACGCGATCCATCGCTTCCTCGTACTGTGCGTTGCTGCACGGGCTCGGGATGGGAACGCGCCAGATCGGCAGCAAGGCGGCTGCGGCCTGTCGTTCGAGCAGCACTTCGCGCACGGCGTGCATGGCGACGCGCCCGTAGGCCTCGTTCACCGTCGTCACGAGACCCACCACTTCGAGGTCCGCGCGCTGGCGCAGCACCTGGAGACACCACGCGCTGTCCTTGCCACTGCTCCAGGAGAGAAGGACGCGCCGAGGTTCCGACCGGGGAGGCGCGGTCACGAAGGGAAGCCTATCCTTTTGGCTGGGATTCGACGACACCCCCCGGCCCTGCGCCGGCGGGGCGGTCGTGTTTTTGCGTTTCGCGATGGACAGGAACCCAAGAGGGACAGGTGGCGCGGGCGATCGGCATCGACTTCGGAACGACGAACAGCGCCGTGTCCGTAGTGCGGGATGGAGGGCGTCCCGCACTGGCGCGCTTTCGTACACGCGAGGGGGAAACTCCGATCTTTCGCTCCCTCCTCTACTTCGACCCTGAGCGACGCGAGCGAAGCGGGCGCCTTATACCCGCGGCCGGACCAGAGGCGATGGAGCTCTACCGCGAGAGTGGGGGCTCGGGGCGCCTTATGCAGTCTCTCAAGTCCTTCCTTGCGAGTCGACTCTTCCTCTCCACCAACGTCTACGGCGCTCAGCTCTCGCTTGAAACCCTGATCGGCTACGTGCTGTGTGCGTTACGCACGGGGGCGGAGGCCTCTCTGGGCGACCTCGGGGAGCGGGCGGTGGTCGGACGCCCGGTGCGCTTCGTCCACGCCCGCAGCGAGGGCGACGAGACGCTCGCCCTCGCGCGCCTGCGTGCAGCGTTCCGGGCCGCTGGATTTGCGGAAGTCGAATTCGAGTACGAGCCCGTCGCGGCGGCTTACCACTATGAGCTCGCGCTCGATCACGACGAGCTCGTGCTGATCGGAGACTTAGGGGGTGGCACGAGCGACTTCTGCTTGTTGCGCGTCGGGCCAGGCGTCCGTCGCGAGGGCCGAACGCGCGTGCTCGGCACCGAGGGTTTGGCACTGGCGGGCGATGCCTTCGACGGCCATGTCGTCCGCAACCTGGTTTCGCCGCAACTCGGTCTCGGTTCCGAGTTCCGCTCGATCTTCGGTAGCGTGCTTCCCGTTCCAAGCTGGATCTACCGCCACCTCGAGCGCTGGCACCACTTCTCCCAGCTGCGCACTCCGGAGACGCTCCACCTGCTCCACGCCCTGCGCAAAGAGTGCGTGGAGCCGGGCACCCTGGACGGCCTCTTGCACCTCGTGGGCCACGATCTCGGCTTCCCGCTCTATCGGGCCATCGAGGCGGTGAAGCTCGCCCTCTCGGAGGCCCCGCTTGCGCGTTTCAGCTTCACCGACCCACCGATCGAAATCAACGAGCCACTCGCACAACTCGACTTCGAGCAATGGATCGCTGAGGAGCTCCGGGCGATCGAGGACGCGGTGGCACGCTTGCTCGCACATTCGGGGGTGGCCGATGGCGATGTCGATTGCGTTTTTCTGACAGGCGGCTCGTCCCTCGTGCCGGCCGTGCGGCGCATCTTCGAGCGGCGTTTTGGGAAGGAGCGGCTACGGACGGGGGCCGAGCTTACTTCGGTGGCAAGCGGACTCGCCCTACGTGCACTCGAGTGAGCGCGGGGGGGGGGCGTGCTACGCCGCGGCATCGAGCCCAGGCGGATTGCTCGACCTGCGGCCCACGAACCATTTGTCTCCGTCGCGCGTCACTTCGATCATGCCGCCAAGCGGCGGAAGCTCGCGATCCAGCGCTGCTCCCGTCAGGAACTCGACAATGCTGCGGATGACACCCTTGTGCGCCACGACCAGCGCGCTGTGTGTGGGCAAGCCGAGCAGATTCGCGAGCCCATGCTTGACCCGCTCGCGGAACTGGGCTCGCGGTTCTCCGCTCGGGTACTCAAAACCCGGGGCTCCATCCTTCCAATCGCGAAACAGGATCGGATCGGATGCCTCGATCTCCGCCGCGCTAAGCCCTTCCCAGCGGCCGAAGTGGATCTCGCGAAACCTGTCCTCGAGCCGCACCGGCGCGCCCTCCGCGATCAGCCATGCGGATTTCCACGCCCGGCGCAGGGGGCTCGCGACCACGAGCTCGAATCCTGGCTCCCGGAGCAGGTGGCGCACCTGCTTCATTTGGGCGACGCCTTCCGGGGAGAGGTCGACGTCTGCGCTCCCGTGGTAGCGCGTACCCGAGTCTCCGTCCGTCTGGCCGTGCCGGACGAGGATCAAGCGGCGCAGGGTGCTCATCGGGCCCTCCAGGTCTAGATCCTGCCGTTCCCACGGCGCGGACGGCGGCGGAGGATCGGCGAGGCCGGGCCTTGCGTCAACGCGGCGAAGGGCATTGAATCCGGCTGTCGGGAAGGGGGGGGAAATTTGCGCGCCTTCATCGCGGCCTTGGTGTTGGCTCTGCTGGCAGGTGGCGTTGCTGTGACCGTGGTGCGCTGCGAGCGCCAGCCCCCCGTCATCCGCGCACCGAGCGCGCTCATCGTGGGCAAGGAAGCGCGGCCGCTCGTGCTCGAGATCGATGACGAGGGCTCGGGCTTGCGCCAGGTGCGCGCCATCCTCGTCACCGAGAAAGGGGAAGCGACGGTGTTCGAGCGGGACTATCCAGGCAGCCCGCTCACCGGCGGGGCGACCCGACCCTCCCACGAGCGCGTGGAGCTCGCGATCGACGCCAAGGCGCTCGGATTGCGCGAGGGCGAGGCGAAGCTGCGAGTCGTGGCTCGCGATTGGTCGTGGGTCCGGCTTCTCCAGGGCAACGAGACCACGGTCGAGCTTCCCGTGACGATCGATTTCAAGCCGCCCCGCATCAGCATCGAAAACGGGCAGACCTATCTCGAGCGCGGGGGCTCGGGGCTTGTCATCTACACGTTGTCCAAGCCAGCCACACGCGACGGCGTCGAGGTCGCGGGGCACTTCTACCCCGGTCGCCCCCTCGGCAAGGACCCTTTGCGGCGTCTCGCCTTCTTTGCCATCCCCCATGACGCTCCGCCGGATCCTCCGATCCGGGTCGTCGCGGAGGACGCTGCGGGAAACCGCTCCGCACTGGGCTGGGCCACACACCTAAAGGAGCGGACCTTTCCCGACGTAACGCTCAACCTGTCCCCGCAATTTCTTTCCAGCAAGGTGCCGGAGCTGGCGGAGGCGAAGGGGATCGACGGAACCGACCCGATCGCTGCGTTCCAGAAGATCAACAGTGAGGGGCGCGCGGCCGACGAGGCACGTGTCCGGGAGATCGTGAAGGCGTCGGGTGACGGGCGTCTGTGGAGCGGTGCCTTCGAGCAGCTCAAGAACTCGAAGGTCACGAGCCAGTTCGCGGAAAAGCGCTCGTATTTCGTCGAGGGGAAGAAGATCTCTCAGGCCACTCACTTCGGATACGATCTTGCGGTGACCGTGGCTTCGCCGGTAACCGCGTCCAACAGCGGACGCGTCCTGTGGGCAGACGATCTCGGGATCTACGGCAACTGCGTGATCCTCGATCACGGCTACGGGGTGACGAGCCTGTACGGACATCTCTCGCGGATCGATGTCAAGGTCGGGGAGCTCGTGCGGGCCGGCCAACAGCTTGGGCTCTCGGGATCCAGCGGTCTCGCTGGCGGTGATCACCTGCACTTCGCGATTCTCGTCGACGACACGTATGTCGACCCCGTCGAGTGGTGGGATCCGAAGTGGATCCGCGAGAAGATTGATTCGCTGCTGGCGCCCGCGTCGGGGGCGCCGCCCGCCGCATCGGCCGCGGCGCCGGGCCAGTGAGCACCGCCGTCGGAGTGGCCTTCAAGGCCGATCTCGCTGGCCGACTTCTGCAACGCTACAAGCGCTTTCTCGCGGATATCGAGACGCGGGACGGCCGGCGCCTCACGGTTCACTGCCCGAATCCCGGAAGCATGCTCGGCTGCGCCATCCCCGGCTCGCCAGTGCGCTGCTCCACCAGCGACAATCCGCATCGCCGCTTGCCACACACCCTCGAGATGATCCGCGTTGGTCGTACGTGGATCGGTCTTCACACGACCCGCGCCAACGCCCTGGTCGAGGCTGCCCTCGCCGCCCATGCGATTCCCGCGCTCTCCGGCTACGCGTTCCGCCGTCAAGAAGCCGTGCCCGAGTCCGTGGGAGGCGGAGCGCGCTTTGACTTCCTCCTCTCCGGCCATCCGCGCGATGCGCGACCGCTCTGGCTCGAGGTGAAGAGCGCCACTCTTGCGGAGCGTAGTGTCGCACGCTTCCCCGACAGCGTGACGCTGCGTGGCCGGCGCCACCTGGAGCTGCTGACAAAACTAAAGCGCGAGGGTGCCCGGGCCGCTCTGCTCTTCGTCATCCAGCGCGCGGATTGCAACGTCGTCGAGCCGGCAGAGGACATCGACCCCGAGTACGCCCGCGCACTGCGCGCCGCTGCCGCCGAGGGTGTCGAACTCCTTGCCGTACGTGGGCGCGTCAGTCCCCGTGGCCTCTCCTTCGAATGTCCGGCGGAGGTACGACTGTGAGCGCAAGGGTTGCGCTCACCCAAGCCCGGGGCGTTCTCTTGCCCTGGTACCGCGCCAATCGTCGTGACCTTCCCTGGCGCCGCACGCGCGATCCCTACGCAATCTGGGTCTCTGAGGCGATGCTCCAGCAGACCCGCGTCGAGACCGTGATTCCCTATTACGAGCGCTTCCTCCAGCGCTTCCCCGATGTCTCCGCACTCGCTCGTGCGCCGGTCGAAGACGTGTACGCAGCATGGGCGGGCCTCGGCTACTACTCCCGCGCGCGAAATCTCCAGCGCGCGGCACAAACAGTCCTCGAACGCTTTGGCGGGCAACTGCCGAGCACGCGGGATGAATTGTTGGAGCTGCCGGGAATCGGCCGCTACACCGCCGGCGCCGTAGCCTCGATCGCCTTCAACCGCCAAGAGCCTGTTCTCGATGGGAACGTGGAACGGGTGCTGGCCCGATACCTGGGCATCCGGGAGGACGTGCGGGAACCCAAGGGGTCGGCTGCGCTGTGGGACGCGGCCGCGCGCCTCGTGGTGGGTCCGAACCCAGGAGAGTTGAACCAGGCGCTCATGGAGCTTGGGGCGACCCTTTGCAGCGTACGTGTTCCCCGCTGCCTCGCCTGTCCCCTCCGCGCGGGCTGCATCGCCCGGCGCGCGGGAGACGCAGAATCGCTTCCGCGAAAGGCTGCGCGCCCCAGGCCCCGCGCCATGCATGCCGTCGCCGCGCTTGTGCGGCGAGGTTCGCGCGTGCTCGCCGTCCGACGGGCGCCGGGGGGTCTGCTCGGCGGTCTTTGGGAGCTCCCGGGGGGCGCCGTGAAAAGAGGCGAGGCGCCAAAGGACGCACTCCGCAGAGCAATCCGGGAGCAGACCGGTCTTGAGCTCCTAGAAGTGGAGGCCGCAGGGTCCGTGGAGCACACCTTCACGCACCGTCACTTGCGACTCCAGCTTTTCCGCGGCGATTGCTGCGCAGGGCGCCTGCGTCTGCGGGAGCTCGAGGCGTATCGCTGGCTCACGCCCGGCGCGTTTCGTGGGCTCGCCCAGGGTGCACTCACCCGCAAGGCGCTGGAGCGCGTTCTTGGACCTGCGCCCGATCCGACGAGACTCCGTAAGACGCCGAACCCGGTCCTGGCAGCGGCGGCGCGTTGATGTCGCCGCGGCGTCGTGATGGGAGCGAGACCGGCCCCACCGATCGGGCCGCGCTCGAGGAGGCGCTCGCAGGGGTAAAGCCGCTGCGGGGGGGAGCGGCGCATGCGCGCACGTCGAGCCGCAAGCCCGCGCCCCGTACGCGTGAAGAGTCGGCGAGCGAAGGGCAACAGTTCCAGATTGTGACAAGCGGCGAGCGCGTTGAAGGTGTCGCCGTGGGCGTCGACCGCGCATGGCTACGGCGCCTGCGGGCCGGCGATGTGCGAGTCGAGTCTCGTGTCGACCTGCACGGCCTGAACGCACGCACAGCGCACGTGGCGGTACGACGCGCACTGGAGCACGCGCACGCAGATGGCCAGCGTTGCGTGCTTGTCGTGCACGGCAGGGGCTTGCATTCACCCGAGGGGCCGGTGCTCCGTGCGTTTCTCCTCCGCTGGCTGACCGAGAGCCGTGTCGCTCCGATTGTCATGGCGTTCGCATGTGCACGGCCCCGAGACGGCGGTGAGGGCGCGACCTATGTGCTTCTCCGCCGCTCGCGCACCTAGCCCGACCTCCTTCTGGGACGTATCCTGCAAGGCCGGGGCTGTATCCAAAGCCCGAGGAACTCGTGGCGAGTCAGTTCGGGCAGGCATTTCGGATCACCACGTTCGGCGAATCCCATGGCGGTGCCGTGGGCGTGATCGTTGACGGCTGCCCGCCGCGTCTCCCCCTCGAGCTCGCAGAGATCCAGGCCGACCTCGATCGTCGCCGTCCCGGCCAAAGTCGCCTCACGACCCAAAGGCAGGAGTCCGACACCGCGGAGATCCTCTCCGGCACCTTTGAAGGAAGGACCCTCGGCACTCCGATCGCCATCCTGGTCCGAAACGAGGATGCACGGCCGCAGGCGTACGAGCACATGAAGGACGTCTTCCGCCCCTCCCACGCCGACTGGACCACCGAGGCCAAGTACGGCATTCGCAATTGGCAGGGGGGCGGACGGGCAAGCGCGCGCGAGACGGTGGGCCGCGTTGCCGCCGGCGCGGTCGCACGCAAGCTTTTGCGCGTCGGCGCGGGCGTAGAGGTGCTGGCCTGGGTGTCCCGTGTGCACCAAATCGAGGCCAAGATCGACCCGGCTGCCGTCACGCTCGAGGTGGTCGAGTCGAACCCCGTGCGTTGTCCCGACGCGGCGGCGGCGGCGCAGATGATCGAGCACATCGAAGCAGCCCGGCGGCGCGGCGACTCCCTGGGTGGTGTGGTGGAGTGTGTGGCGCGGGGTGTACCCCCAGGTCTCGGCGAACCGGTCTTCGACAAGCTCGAAGCGGACCTCGCCCGGGCTCTGCTGTCACTTCCGGCCTCCAAGGGCTTCGAAATCGGAAGTGGCTTTGCGGGTACGGGCATGACAGGCCTCGAGCACAACGACCCTTTCCTGCCTGGACGCGATGGGGTACCCCGCACCGCCTCAAATCGCTCCGGGGGCGTGCAAGGCGGGATCAGCAATGGCGAGCCGATCGTGATGCGCGTCGGCTTTAAGCCCACGGCGACGATCGCCGCAGCCCAAAACACGGTGGACCGCGCGGGCCACGCGGTTGTGCTCGAGGCCAAGGGTCGTCACGACCCCTGCGTGCTTCCGCGCGCCGTACCGATGGTCGAGGCCATGGTCTGTCTCGTCTTGGCGGACCACTGGCTGCGCCAGCGCGTCGTCGATGTGCTGCCGCGCAGCTCACCGTCCGGCTAGGTAGAGCGGTGCGAGGCGAGTGATGCCGCTCCCGCGCCGCGCAACTCTTCTCGCCCTCTCGTCGGCTCTCCTCTTTAGCGCCGCCGCCCCGGCCGGCCGAGTGCTGCTTCGAGACCTCTCCCCTCTGACCCTCGCCGGCTTGCTCTATCTCGGCGCGGCCTTAGGCGTGCTGCCGGCCGTGCTGCGCCGGCGCATCCACGCCGGCGCAAGAGACGCCCCCCTGCGCGACGCGCGTGCGAGCCAGCGGCATCTCGCGGGCGCGATCTTCGCGGGCGGCCTCGTAGCACCCGTCCTTCTGCTGCTCGCCCTCGAACGGGAGAGCGCGAGCGCGGTGTCGCTCTGGCTAAACCTCGAGCTCGCCGCCACGGCAATGCTTGGCGTCGCATTCTTTGGCGAGCACCTCCACCGTCAAGGCTGGCTCGGTGTAGGGGGAGCCGTTGCGGCGGGAGCGCTCCTCGCCGCTGGCGGCGGCTGGCCCGGCGTGAGTGCCGCCACGCTTGTGGTGGGCGCGTGCGTGTGCTGGGGTCTCGACAACCAGTGGACGGCGCTTGTAGACGGGTTTTCTCCTGCGGAGAGCACGCTCTGGAAGGGCCTGATCGCCGGGAGCGCCAATCTGCTCGTCGGAATCGCGCTCGAGCCATCCCGCTTCGCATCATTTCCGGTGATCGCGGCGCTCGGCGTGGGTGCGCTGAGCTACGGGGCAAGCATCGCGCTCCACATTGCAGCCTCCCAGGATCTCGGGGCGACGCGGGCACAGGCCATCTTCGCGAGCGCACCGTTTTTCGGCGCGGCGCTTGCCGTGGCCGCGCTGGGGGAGCCCTTTGGCCTACGACACGCGGTGGCGGCGCTCGCGTTTGCGCTCTCGGTGGCGTTCGTCTTGCGCGATCGCCACGATCATCTCCACGCCCATCGAGGCATCGAGCACACGCACAGCCATCGTCACGACGACGGACATCACCTTCACACTCACGCCCGTGCAAAACCTTGGCGCCGTCACTCCCACTGGCACCGTCACGAGCCGCTCGCGCATACGCACCCGCATCGCCCCGATCTCCACCACCGGCACGATCACTGAGCGCACCTTTCGTTGAAATCCGCGCGTGGGGGAGTAAAGACGGGGGACCCGGGTCCCGGCCACCCCTTGCAGGCTCGGCGGCCCGTCACGGCTTCGGTCAGGGGAGGAGGACAAAACCCGCGATGGCCGCGCCGGCCGCCGCGAGGAAAGCCGCCACACCGAGCATGCCATGCGCATCGGACGCCCGAGACTTTCCCTCTTCGAGGCGGTGCCCCAGCAGGGCTGCCGCCAGGAAGAGCGCCGCAGCGAGCGTCCCGAGGAGTGCGTGCAGCGTCGCGAAGGGTGCGCGCCCGCGCAAGAAGAACATCGAAAGCGGTCCGCCCACAAAACCTGCGAGCACAAAGACCACCGCAGGCTTTGCGAGACGCAGGTGGTGCGCGCGGGCGCGGGGTGCCGCGTGCCCCTCGCCAAGACGCGCGCGTCGCAGCGCCAAGCCTGCGCGCAGTGCCAAGCCTGCGAGGGCGACGGAGCCCACCATCCACGCGGGATGGCCGTAGGCAAAGACGCGTGCCAAGGGATTCTGGATCGCGGGATCCAGTCACTCGACCTTCTGCACCGCCTCGGCGGGCAGTCGCGCGAGGAGCGCTTCCAGGGCACGTCCGAGGTATGCGGGATCCCGCGATTCGAGCGTCACCATCACGTGGTGGGTTCCTTCTCCGGTACGTGGATACGAGCCCATCAAAAGATCGGGAAATTCGGAGAGCGTCTCATTCAGATAGTGGGCGATGTCGCTCTCACGCTGCATCAGGAAAACGCGCTTCAGCTGAAACGGCACGCCTCGGAAGCGCTCGCGAACGGACAAAAACTTCCTGCGCAAAAGCTCCGGGATGCCGGGGAAGATGTGCACGTTCTTGACCACGATCACGGGGAACCAGAGGTCCCCGGCGTCGATCAGCACAGCCCCGCTTGGCAAGAATGCCATCTTGAGTTGGCTCTCATTGGGCGGATGACCCTGGGCCCGCTCGATCCGCTCCGCCACAGACTTGTTGAGCTCAAGTGGCTGACGGAAGGCTAGGGCAACCCCATCCATGGTGAGATCGTCATGGGTTGGGCCTACGCCACCGGAGGTAAAGACAAAGTCGTGGCTCTGGCTCATGTCCCGCACGTTTTGGGCGATTGTCTCGACCACGTCCGGGATGACGTGGATGCGCTCCACGTCGACACCGAGAGCTCGCAGCTCACTGCACAGAAAAGGAGAGTTCGTATCGACGACTTTGCCCGAGAGGATCTCGTTGCCGATCACGAGGATTCCCGCGCTGGGCATGGCAGCAGGGTATCGAAGAGGCTGGGGCCGGTTCAACCGGGTACAATACAAGTGTGGCCCCCCAGGTGCGCTTCCTTCCTTCCGGCCGGACCCTCCGCCTCACGCCCGGAACGAATCTGCTCGAAGCCGCGCGCGCGGCGGGGCTACCGATCGCGCAGGCCTGCAGTGGAGAGAGCCTGTGCGCTCGCTGCGCGGTACGCATCCTGCGCGGCGACGCTGGGATCGCAGCTGAGACAAGGCTCGAGAACCAAGCCAAACAACGCAACCGTGTGGCGCCGGAGCTGCGCCTCGCATGTCAGGTGGTCCCGACAAGCGACGTGGACGTGACGGCCAGCTACTGGTGACCGCCGTGAAGGAGAACAGATGAAGGGGATCCGGATCGGTATCTCGCTTGGCGATCTCGGCGGCGATGGGGCAAATGCGCTCGAAGCGTCCATCCAGCAATTTGCGAGAGCCGAGGCCGCTGGTTTCCAAACCGCCTGGGCGCCCAACATCTTCTCGTTCGACGCGATGACGCTTCTCGCACTGGCCGGTCCACGCACACGCACCATCGAGCTCGGCACCGCCGTGGTCCCGACCTTTTCGCGGCATCCCTTCTACATGGCGCAGCAAGCCCTTTCCACGGCTGCAGCCACCGGAGGACGCTTTGCGCTCGGGCTCGGTCCAAGCCACAAAGTCGTGATCGAGAACATGCTGGGCCTCTCCTATGACAAGGTCGCCCAACACGTCGAGGAGTATGTCCGCGTCGTGAAATCCCTGGTCGAGACTGGCAAAGTGGCCTTCCAAGGCCAGTGCTATCGCGTGAACGGGAGTCTGCAGATCGCCGGTGCCCGACCCTTTCCCGTGCTGATCGGCGGCCTCGGCCCCCGGATGCGCAAGCTTGCCGCGACGGTGGCCGACGGCACGATCACCTGGATGACCGGCCGGCGCACGATCGGAGAAGTCCTGGCCCCGCAGATGCACGCCGCGGCACGTGCGGCGGGACGCAAGGACGCGCCGCGCCTCGTGTGCGGCCTTCCCGTTGTGGTGACCCAGGACGCGTCCGGCGCGCGCGAGGCTGCATCGAAGTCCTTCGCGATCTACGGTCAGCTTCCCTCGTATCGCGCGATGCTGGACCTGGAGGGTGCAAAAGCGCCGGGGGAGGTCGCCCTGGCGGGAGACGCGCGCGAGGTCGAACGGCAGATCGAGGCGCTGGCCGCGGCAGGAGTCACGGACTTCAACGCAGCACTGTTCCCGTATGGCCCCGACGCGAAAGCCTCGTTCGAGCGCACCTACGAGGTCTTGGCGGAGCTCGCCCGGCCGTGAACCGAAAGTTTGAAACCTTGGCGATTCATGCAGGGCAAGAGCCCGACGTCGCCACAGGAGCGACCATTACACCGGTCTACCAGACGGTGACCTTCACGCACGACGCGGTCGATCAGCACAAGGGGTTCGCCTACTCGCGTACGGGAAACCCGACGCGTGCGGCCCTCGAGACCTGCCTCGCGGCCCTCGAGGGGGGCCGCTTTGCCCTGGCATATGCATCGGGCATGGCGGCCGTCACGGGGACGATGCAGGTCTTGTCGGCAGGCGACCACGTCGTCGTGGCCGATGACCTGTACGGGGGAAGCTATCGCCTGTTCACGCGCGTCCTTCCCCGTTACGGCATTCGTTTCAGTTTCGTCGACGCGACGCGCCCGGAAGAGGTGGCGAAGGCCATCGAGCCTGCAACACGGGTCCTCTGGATCGAAACGCCGACGAACCCGTTGCTTCGGATTGTGGACGTGGCGGCCTGCGCGCAGATCGCGAGCCAGCACGCCGTGCTCCTCGTGGTCGACAATACGTTTGCGACGCCCTACCTGCAGAACCCGCTTGCACTCGGCGCGCACGTCGCGCTCCATTCCACGACGAAGTACATCGGCGGGCACTCCGACGTCATCGGCGGCGCCATCGTGCTCGACGACGAGGAGCTGCATCAAAAGCTCAGGTTTGCGCAGAATGCGACGGGCGGCGTTCCGGGACCCTGGGATGCGTGGCTCACACTCCGAGGTGTAAAGACGCTGGCGGTCCGGATGCGCCAGCACGAGAAAGCGGCCTCGCGGGTTGCGGAACAGCTCCGGGGACGTCCGGAGGTGGCAGGCGTTTACTGGCCCGGGTTCCCCGACCATCCCGGACACGCGGTGGCGAAGCAACAGATGCGCGGCTGGGGCGGCATCGTGACCGTGGATCTCGCGGGCGGTCCGGCGGCGGCGCGCGCGTTTTGCGAGGCCCTGGAGCTCTTCTCGCTCGGCGAGAGCCTGGGCGGCGTCGAATCGCTGGTGGGCTATCCCTGGCTCATGAGCCACGCCGCGTTTCCTCCCGAGGAGAAGCGACGCAAGGGCATTAGCGAAGCGACCGTGCGTCTCTCCGTCGGTCTCGAAGATCCCGCTGACCTTTGTGCGGACATCGATCAGGCCCTCGCGGCAGCGCGCGCGGTGAAGTGAGGCGCGCGGTTCTCCTCGTCGATCACGGCAGCCGGCGCAGCGAGGCCAACGCGGTTCTCGAAGAGCTCGCCAGGCGACTGCGCGAACGACTGCCCGACCGGATCGTCGTCTTCGCTCACATGGATCTCGCAGAGCCGACCGTTGCCCAAGGCATTGCGGCGTGTGTGGCGAAGGGAGCCACGGAGATCGTCGTCCATCCCTACTTCCTTGCTCCGGGGAGCCACTCGACCGATGATATTCCGCGCCTCGCACGCGCTGCTCTCGCAGGTCACCCACAGGTGGCGGTGCGGTTCACGCCGGCGCTGGGCGTGCACGAAAAGCTAGTCGAGGTCGTGCTCGAACGAGTGCTCGAAGCGGAGACTACGCGTCCTTGAAGCGCCAGGGTGGGTGGACTCGGTTCTCTCCCGCAAAGTAAAGACCCAGGGCATGGCCGTCGGGATCTCGCAGGCGCGCCTCGCGCCAGAGCCACGGCTCGTCGCACAGCCCGGATTCAAACCGCACACCGCGTGCCTGTAACGCTCGCACGGTGTCGTCGAGGCCTGTGCACTCGAAGTAGACCCGCGGGGAAGAGGGTCGGCGCAACGTCGACGACCTCGAGCGAGAAGGTCGAGCCCAGCCTGCTGGACAAACGAAACGCGCATAGCGATCGCTTTGCACGATACGCCGCAGCCCGAGTGTTTCGTAGAAGCGGATCGAGCGCGCGAACGGTGACCGCAATTGTCACCTGGTTCAGGTTCAGTGGGTCTCCCGCAAATCACCGCGCGAAATCTGCGCCGGTGCGGGACGCTCCGCCTGTGCGGAAGGGCGTCGATCAAAAGGGCAAGCGTTCCACGTCGACGTTTCCTCCGGAGAGCACGATACCGACACGGTGCAAACCGTGAAGCGTACGAGATTCGTCGCTTAGGACCGCGGCCAGCGCCACCGCGGAACTCGGTTCGACAAGAAGCTTCGCGCGCTCCCACAGAAGACGCATGGCTTGTACGATCTCTTCCTCGCTCACGACGATCACCGCTTCCACGCAGTCCCGCACGATGGGCCAGGTCAGTTCGCCGAGGCTCGTGAGCAGGCCGTCGGCGATCGTCCGAACCGGCCCCGTCTGAAGAAGAAGCCGATGGGCTGCCTTGGAGCGCGCCGCATCGTCGGCCGCCTTCGGCTCCGCAGCGAACACGCGGAGGAGAGGCGAGGCACCTCGTGCGGCGATGCACACGCCGGAAACCAGCCCGCCCCCGCCGACCGGCGCCACGATCGCGTCGAGCTTGGGCACCTGCTCGAGCAGCTCGAGGGCGGCGGTTCCTTGGCCCGCGATGACGTCGGGATGGTCATAGGGCGGGAGGAGCGTGCCACCGGTCTCCCGAGCGATGGCGGCAGCCGTCGTCTCGCGTGCCTCTTGGGTGGGCTCGCACTCGACGATGCGCGCGCCGTACTCCTCCACGGCGCGCCTCTTCACCGCCGAGGCGGTCTTCGGCATCACCACGTGTGCGGGGATTCCGCGCAGTCGCGCGGCCAGCGCGATCGCCCCGGCGTGGTTCCCCGAGCTGTGGGTGACGACGCCGCGGACGGCGAGCTCCGCGGGAAGCTTCAAGACGGCGTTGCATGCCCCGCGGAACTTGAAGGCGCCAGTCTTCTGGAGATGCTCGCATTTGAAGAAGAGCTCGCGGCCCGCCATCCGATCGAGCGTCGTGCAAGTGGCCACGGGCGTGCGATGCGCAAACCCGGCGAGGCGCTTTGCGGCATCGCGCAGTGCGAGAAGGTCGGGCGGCGACGTCGTCATCGGACGCGCGACAGGATAACGTGGTCCCGAGTGCGCTGGTTTGCTTCGGCCAAGCTGGAGATGGGATGGCCTTTGTACGTGTGGGCGAGGCGAGTGCTCTGGCGCCGGGTGCAGGCCTGTGCGTCCTCGTCCGTGGCGTCGAAGTCGGCATCTTTCGCGTAGGCGACGAGTTCTTCGCGCTCGAAAATGCCTGCCCCCACGCCGGCCATCGGCTTTCCGAGGGCACGGTCGAGGGCCATGTGGTCACCTGCACGGCCCACGGTTGGGACTTCGATCTGAGGACGGGCTTCCGGCCCGGGGACGACGATGGTTTTCCGATTCCGCGGTTTCCGGTGAGGATCGAAGGGGGCAGCCTCTTCATCGATCTGGATAGCCCCCTTCCGGTGCTGCGCAGCCCGAGGCGGGGAGGTCAGGGAGCCAGAGGAGGTCCGTGATTCCCGGATCGACCCCGCACTGGGAAAGGAGCGTCGTGAGCTGCCCGCGGTGGTGGGTCTGGTGGTTGAAGAAGTGTGTGGTCAGGACCCAAAGCGGGGCGCTGCGCTCCTGGGGATTGACCAGGGTGCGATACACAATCGTGGCACCCAGCTTCTCAGGCGTGAGCCCAGCCACAAAGGCATCGATCTCGTCGTCGGTTCGCGTACGCTGCGTCTCGCAGCTCGTCGAAGTCGGAGTAGAGCTCCTGGCCAAGGGATTGGACTTGAAAGGGCTGGCCGAGGAAGCGTCCGAGCCAGATCCGGTCTCCCAAAAGAAGGTGGTTCAGCGTCCCATGGATCGAGCGGAAGAAAGCGTGTCGGTCCTGTTTGCGCTCGGCATCCGGGAGACCCGCGCAGAGCGTGTAGAGTTTTCCGTTCATCCACCGGTTGTAGCGCGCCAGCAGCCGACAGTATTCGGGGGTTGTCAATGACGACATCTCCTTCGTCTTCCGACGCACCATGGAAAGGCATCTCCGTGACGCTCGAGCTCGATCGCTATCAGCCCGAGGATCTGATGGAGACCGTCTCGATGTGGCGAGCGAGCAAGCGTGCCGCCTTTCCGTACGTGGCCGTCATCCAGCAGTACACGCTCGAGAACGACATAGCGTACTTCCGCGACTCCCTCGCGGCGAGGTGCGAGGTCTGGCTTGCACGGCGAGACGGACAGCTGGGTGGCATGCTGGCGCTGGACGGACGTCTGATCGACCAGCTCTTCGTGGCCGTCGAGGCTCAGCGGACGGGCGTTGGAACGGCACTCGTGCGCAAAGCCATGGAACGATCGCCCGAGGGCCTTGTGCTCTTCACATTCCGCAAGAATCTGCCGGCACGCGCCTTCTACGAGAAGCACGGCTTTACGATCGTGCGCTTCGGCGTGAGCGCGCCGCCGGAGAACGAACCCGACGTGGAGTATTGCCGGAGTCCGCAGCGCGATCTTCCCGCGCATTCGGATGGGTCTACCGAGAAGGGGTGAGGGGCGCACGAAGCGTGCGTCGCGCTTGTGGCTCCCGAGGTCCAAGGCAGATCCGCTTCGAAGGATCGCGCGGTAGCGCCGCCTGGCGCGCTCAAGCGTAGGCTTTAGACCCTTCGAAGACCGCTGCCCGAAGCTCGAATCGGAGGTGGCAGGTGGATTCGCCTTCGAAGCGGAGGGTACGCCTTTTCGGGGAGCATCCCGGCTTCGACGGCGAGAAGACTAGGGGCCGGGGGGAATCGTCCGCCGCGCGCGGAAGGCGGCGTCAAAGATCCCATAGTGGAGGGAGGGCAGGCCGCGAACTATGTGTTCGCCTTCGAACTGCAACCCGAGTCGCTCGAGAACCCGGACCGATGCGAGGTTCGGCGAGTCCGTGCGGCCGACCACGCGGGGGAGGCCCAGGCGCAGGAAAGCGTGGCTCAAGACAGCGTTCCCGGCCTCGGTGGCAAGGCCTTCGCCCCAGCGCTCGCGAACCAGCGCGTACAGGATCTCGATTTCCGCGGCCTCGCTCACCTCGCGCAAGCCGCAGAAGCCGACAAGCCCGCAGGTCTTCCGATCCTCGGCCACCCACTGACCAAAGCCCACAGCGGAGAAGGAGGCGAGGCTCGCCGCGATCAGCGCCTGCACCGTATCTCGACTGACCACGAGGTCATCCCAGAGAAAGCGGCGCACGTCGGGCTGGGTGAAGAACGCGTGCAGGGTGTCCAGGTCTTGTGGGACGAAGGGCCGCAGCACGAGCCGCCTTGTTTCAAGGATGACGCCACCCTGTACGCCGCCGTGATCGCCCACCGCTTGGCCTCTGCGTCCGTCTGCTAGCAGGCGAAGTCGTAGGGATGGTGCGGCGGCTCCGCCGGCCAAATCCAGGCTGGGCTCGCGCGGCTCCAGCGCCAGGCTGCAAGCGCTGAGGCGGCGGCATCAAGTGTGTGAGCCGTCGGATTGCGCCAGGCACGCAGGCCCCGCAGGCCCTGGTCGTGGAGCCAGTCCCGGAGTTCTCGCCGGGCTTCACGGCTGCGCTTGCGCCCTCGCACCACCTTCGCGGGCGCGCCGCGCAGCACCATCGCCGCGTGCGGATGGACCTCGACGATACGCAGCCTTGCGCCCGCCATCGCCTCGAACCCACGCGCCACGACAACCCCGCGGAGCGTGAGGTAAGCCATCCGCGTCATGGTGGGCGCCATCACCGATCCCGTCGCAAGCCCTGCGGCACCAATGACCCTGCGCAGCGAAGCGTCGCTAGGCCGATCGCCGCCACCCGGGTTGTAGGAGAGAGGCGCATCGAGGCCCACGGCGACCTGGTCCCTCGCAGCGAGCTCACGAGCAAGGGTGAAAAGCGCCGCATCACTGCTGCTTCCCTCCGAACCCTCGAGCAGCAGGCTGTCCCCCTGTTCACGCAGCCACACGACCGCCGTGTCCCGCAGATTGCACGGACCCGCGAGATCGACGCCGACGACCCTCACGGTGCCGTGGCCCAGGCGAGGGCCTGGTCGAGGCGGTCGTTTCCCCAAAAGAGTTTCCCGCCCACCAAGAAGCTCGGGGCCCCGAAGACGCCGAGCGCGGCTGCCTCGTCACCGTGGGCACGCAGCCGCTGCTTGATCTCTTCGCTGCTCGCGCGCTCGAGGGTCGACCCTGCGGCGGGTGAGACGCGACGCAGAAGGACCTGCGGATCGGCGATTTCACGATCCTCCGCGAAGTTTGCCCGATACACTTCGCGGACGAAGGCCGGGCACCAAGGCTCCCCCCAGGGCTGCCACCGCGACGCGAGCCGCGAGCAAGCCATTGCGCGGGAATTACGTCGGCCGACGAAAGGGCAGCCCCGCCTTCTCGCACGTGCGCTCAAGATCGCGCCACATGTAGCGGCCCTTCGCAGGGTAGAGGTTGAAGGGTGAGTCACTCCAACCCTGACTCCTGAAGATGGGGCCAAGGAGAAAGAGCTTCCATTCAAGCGCGACGCCTGCCTGCGCAGCGGCCTGCTCAAGGCGCATCGCCGCGGGATAGGAGTAGGTACTCGCGA